>NZ_CP051206.1:0-305500 GCF_012516395.1 Dolichospermum flos-aquae CCAP 1403/13F | reverse complement strand
CTCGGTGAATTACCTGTTGACTATGAACAAACTCCAATATCTGTAACAGTTCTATTAATAATTCTCTAATTTGCTGTTCACCAAAAACGCCATTTTTATCTAACTCCCTTTGTAGAGTTTCCCCTTTCACAAATTCCTGTACTAAATATTGACGATTATCAGATGTAAAATAAGCCATTAACTCAGGTATTTGAGGATGCTTACCTAACTCCTCTAAACGTTGTGCTTCCTGTGAAAATAACTCGGATGCTTTTTCAATACTATCTGTTCCCTGTGCTTGGGGTAAAAATTGTTTAATTACACAATAAGGTTTTGATGGTTTATCCTCATCAATAGCTAAAAATGTTCTACCAAAACCACCCTGACCTAAAATTGATTTAGGTATATACCTTTCACGCAAAAGTAACTTATTACCGCACTTTTGACAATATTGAAAATTATCAGGGTTAGGAAAAAGACAGTCAGGATTAAGACATTGACGCATAGACTCACCACCAAGGCTTTATTGTAATTTTACCCTAATTAATCAAGATTTAGGCAAAATCTCTCAAAAACTCATTTCTCTGCGTCTGGAGGGGTTCATTTAAAAAAATATATAATATAACTTAACTAACACCCAGATCCCCGATTTCTTTAAGAAATCGGGGATCTATCTCCTCAAATCATGCTACAATTACGCACTGACCTCAACCATCCCCAAAAACCCCAACATCCAATTTCATGACCAAAAAACGCATTTTAGTTACAGGTGCAAGTGGCTGTATCGGTCACTATATCAGTGAAGCCTTAATTGAAAACACCAATCACGAATTGTATCTACTAGTTAGAAACCCGAATAAACTCCAAGTTGATACTACAGCCCGTCCCGGTATTACTATTCTCCAAGGTGATATGAAAGAGATTGGTAAATTCTCTGATTTACTTAAAACTATTGATATTGCCGTATTAACAGCCACTTCTTGGGGTGGTGAGGGCATTTTTGATATCAATGTCTTCAAAACTCTAGAATTAATGAGTTTGTTAAATCCAGAAAAATGTGAGCAGGTAATTTATTTTTCCACTGCGAGTGTTTTGAACAACAATAATAAACCACTTAAAGAAGCGGGAGAAATTGGGACAGATTATATCCGTTCTAAATATGATTGTTTACATCAAATTGAAAAATTAGCAATTTTTCCCAAAATTACCACAGTTTTTCCTACCTTAGTATTAGGTGGTGATGATAAAAAACCTTATTCTCATCTCACATCTGGTATTCCTGAAGTTACTAACTATATTAATCTCATTCGTTTTTTACAAGCAGATAGTAGTTTTCACTTTATTCATGGTAAAGATATTGCCACAGTTATCCAATATTTAATTGATTATCCCCCACAACAGGGAGATCCACGCCGATTTGTTTTAGGACAATCAGCATTAACTGCTAATCAAGCCATTGAAGAAGTGTGTGCTTATTTAAGTAAAAAGATTTATTTCCGCATTCCTCTATCTTTAGGTTTAGCCAATGTGATTATTGTTTTATTCCGCATTCAAATGGCGGCTTGGGATCGATTCTGTATGAATTATCGTCATTTTAGCTATGCTAATGCCATTAATCCTAGCAGTTTCAATTTACCAAATTACTGTGCAACCATGAGTGATGTTTTGAAAATTAGCGGCGTGAAAGCTGGGAATTAAGCTATTTCAGACATTAGCCCTTGCAACTACTATAATGATGTCAGTGAGCTATGAGAACAAGTCATGCCTGAGCTAAAAGTTAGTATCAGTGAAACCACACACAAAACCCTGCTAACAATGGTAGAGGACTCTGGTGAGACAATTCAATCAGTTTTAGATAGAGCTGTTGAAAATTATCGCAGGTCTAAAGAGAAGAAGCTGCATGATTTATTTGCTAGATATTAATTAATTATTGTCTGAATCAGGATGTCCAGGATTAAAGGATTAACAGGATGAAAATAGGGATTAATTTATGATATTTTTTTAAGTTTAGGACTGACATATAAGTTAGGAGTTTTGCAGCTTCTAAACTCTGTTGGGCTTTGAGGAGGAGTTCCCGTTGTTCGTCGGTCATAGAAGAACGCCTTCTTTACGGATATTACGCAGCAAAGATCCATTGCGGGTTTGATAGTGGGTTTCGTCCATGAAAAGACAGCTAATGACAACATCATATTCTAGGGAAAGATCAGCGATCGCTTTACCTGTGCGTTTGATTTCTTCACCGGGGTTAACAGGAGACTTCAGCACCACTAACACATCTATATCTGATCCAGGTTCTGCATCACCACGGGCTTGAGAGCCAAAAAGGGTGAGGTGTTGTAAGCGATGGCGTAAGCGTTGACTTGTCAGTTCGCCATACAGGTCAGTGAGTTCTTGTTTCAGGCGAGTGAGAATAGTTTTTAGGTTAATATTCATAGGTATGAGAGCGATACCTTAGGTAAGCTACGCTAACGCACTCCTCTAGTTTATCTCATGCGATCGCTTGACTCGCTGAAGGTATCGCTTCCATGCAAATAAAAAAGGCAGAAGTCATGAAAGAATGAACCACGAAGGAACGAAGGAAGCGAAGGGAAGAGAGTTTTAAAGGTATTTTGCGTAATTTCTAATCATGTAACTTTACAATGAGAGCGATTAGTTGATTCTGGAAATAGGTTTATATTATTTTCCTTAACTTCACTAGCACTTCTTTTTCTAAACCTGTGGACCAACGGTATTTTTCGCCATCGTGTTTGTAGCGACTAACCTTTTCTTTGAGAGTTTCTATAGATTTGATCAGGTGTTGGACATCTTGTATAGTTTTAACATCTCTAAGGACATGAGCAGTCTTTAAGTAATAGCTTGCTATCACATCTGCTTCTTCCCGCGATGCATGATGATCTCGATGATATTTGTGGATCTTACCATCCATTTCTTCAAAATAGGACGCTAGACTTCTTACCAGGGCTAAATCTAGCTCATCTAGTTTTTTAGTTTCAGTATTAATATCTTGCTGACTTGACTTAGGAGGAACTTCTGGTTCAGAAATAAACGCGGAGGTTCGCAAAGGTTCTGAATTTTGAGATTCAGCATTACCAAGGATATATTCTAATGTTTTAACACAATCCAGAAAAGATATGATATTGCGAGCAATTACCTGCTTTGTATGGATATTAATGATTCCATAGCTAGAACCTTCATTAACTACAGCATAATCTCCCTGTACTGTAACATAAGCATTTGTATCTATTCTTTTTATGTCACTCATAGTATTTAGCAAAGTAAAGATATGACCGTTATAACATACATGATATTACAGGCATTAGTTTTAAATTGTCAACGAATTGGCAGCTTACGAATACGTACAGAATTATCATCAATTGTCAGGGCTGAACCTTGAGTAAGTTCTTCCTCTAACTGAGGTAAAACTTCCAACAATCTTTGTGTAATCACATCAGGCTTTGCAGAAGATAACCGCAATGTCACCAAACTTGGTTGGTTATACTTACCAACAGCTATCAACATCGAAAAATCTAAGTCTTGGGTGATAATAATTCGACCTTCAACTCTTGCAAGTTCCAAAATATCTATATCAGCCGCAGTTGCAGGGAGCAAATCTGTACTCCGCAAAATTTCATAGCCCTGCAATTTTAAAGCTGCAACTGTTAGAGGGGAAATATGCACATCAGCAAGAAAGCGAAGATTATTCATGCTGAAGGAATACCTACAATTTTATCTGAAACAGTCCAAGCTGCGTAGTTAAGCGCCTGTCGAATATCTTCATCTTCTAATTCTGGATAAGCAGCTAAAACTTCCTGAACCGAAAGGTTACTAGCCAGTAATTTCAACACAAAGCCCACAGTAATCCGCATTCCTCGAATTGTTGGTTGTCCAAGGCAAACGTTGGGATTAACAGTAATCCGATCTAATTGAGCCAGCACGGTGATACTCCTGAAATATAAAAATTCTTTCTCTATTATATTATTTTAAGCGATTACGCCATTTTTTAGGATCTTGAGAACAGTGAAACACCGTATATATAGTTACTAACTCAAGTTACTAATCATCTAGTTAAGGTTGGTAATGGGTAATTGGTAATAAAATTCCAGTTTTCATCCTGTAAATCCTTAAATCCTGGACATCCTGATTCAGACAAATTCCCTAACTAGCAACTTATGTTACTACGGATTCTTGCTTTTACTGATTCCCAAGAACTAGCTAAACTGGGATCTTGTAAATGGAGAGCTTTTCTTTGAGCAAGTTCTTCTTTTTGCCAGTCTAATACAGGAAGATTAGCTGATTTCGTAGCAATATCATCCCATAAATCTTCCAGAAGTTGTAGCTTTTCTGACAACCCTAGTTCAAAAATCGGTGCAAAGTCTACTTTCATAATCAACTAAGCGATCAAAATTATTGCTCTATTATTACACACAACACAGATTTTCAGAACGCGATTTAAAAGGATTAATAATCTTTAAACTGAAATCCCAGTCTTCATCCTGTAAATCTTTAAATCCTGGTCATCCTGATTCAGACATCCTCTCATACAACAGGCTTGATAAAAAAGTCAATTAGTCTTAATTTTAGTTACAGTTAGATAACAAATAAATCGTGAGGGGTGATACTATGCGTGTTTTGCTAGTTTATCCAATATTTCCAAGCACCTTTTGGTCTTATGAGAAAATTCTGGCGCTAGTTGACAGAAAGGTATTGTTGCCACCATTGGGTTTGGTGACGGTAGCGGCAATTTTGCCCCAAGAATGGGAGTTTAAGCTTGTAGATCGTAACATCCGCGCTGCCACAGAAGAAGAATGGGCATGGGCAGATATGGTGATTTTCTCCGCCATGATTGTCCAAAAACAAGACTTACTTGAGCAAATTCGGGAAGCGAAAAGACGCGGTAAGCTGGTGGCTTTGGGTGGTCCTTATCCTACCTCCACACCCCATGAAGTGGAAGCAGCAGGGGCAGATTACCTGATTCTCGATGAAGGGGAACTGACTTTACCCATGTTTGTGGAAGCTGTACAACGGGGTGAAAAATCTGGAGTTTTCCGGGCTGCTGAAAAGCCTGATGTCACTGGTACACCCATTCCCCGTTTTGATTTATTAGAGTTTAATGCCTATGATATGATGTCGGTGCAGTTTTCGCGGGGTTGTCCCTTCCAGTGCGAATTTTGCGACATCATTGTTTTATATGGTCGCAAACCTAGAACTAAAACTCCTGCACAACTTTTAGCCGAGTTAGATTATCTCTATGATTTAGGTTGGCGGCGGGGTGTGTTTATGGTGGATGATAACTTTATTGGCAATAAGCGCAATGTGAAATTGTTGCTGAAAGAGTTAAAAGTTTGGATGGCAGATCATCAATATCCCTTCAATTTTGACACAGAAGCTTCCATTGATTTGGCACAAGACCAAGAAATGATGGAGTTGATGGTTGACTGTGGATTTAAAGCCGTATTTTTGGGGATTGAAACCCCAGACGAAGATAGTTTACAACTAACTAAAAAATTCCAAAATACTCGCAGTTCCTTAACTGAGTCGGTAGAAACCATTATTAGAACTGGACTGCGGCCAATGGCTGGGTTTATTATTGGTTTTGATGGTGAAAAAGCGGGTGCAGGCGATCGCATTGTCCGTTTTGCCGAACTTGCAGCTATTCCTTCTACTACCTTTGCCATGTTGCAAGCGTTACCCAATACCGCCTTGTGGCATCGGTTGACCAAAGAAGGCAGATTGCGGGAAAACCAAGATGGTAACATCAATCAAACTACATTGATGAATTTCATTCCTACCCGTCCTCTAGAAGAATTGGCTAGGGAATATGTGGAAGCTTTCTGTGCTTTGTATGACCCTGCTGCTTATTTAGATCGCACCTATCGCTGTTTTATGATGTTGGGTTCTCCCAAATGGACAGCACCAGCAAAAACACCAGAATGGGTAGTTGTCAGAGCCTTATTAATTGTAATTTGGCGACAAGGATTTAAACGAGAAACTCGTTGGAAATTCTGGCATCACTTCTTTAGTATTCTCAAGCATAATCCCAAGGTAATTGAACAATACGTTTCTACCTGCGCTCACATTGAGCATTTTATGGAATATCGGCAAATTGTCCGTGATGAAATCGAAAGTCAATTAGCTGAATATTTAGCCCAAGGTGCAGAAACACCTTATGTACCTGTTAAGGAAAAAGCAGAAGCTGTAGTTTAATAATACCCAGATCCCCGACTTCTCAAAGAAGTCGGGGATCTATTTTGTGATCGGCAAAGTCACGGTAAATGTTGAACCTACTCCCACTTGACTATTAACTGTAATTTCTCCTCTGTGGGCTATAATGCACTGTTTGACGATTGTTAATCCTAAACCACTACCAGGAATGATTCCCACATTTTCTCCTCTGTGAAATGGTTGAAATAGTTGTTTTTGATCGGTTTCTGTCATCCCAATTCCCTGATCTTGAAATCTCAAAATTACGGTTTTTTCTTGTTTGATTAATTCAAATAGGACTGTACTATCGGGAGGTGAATATTTAATGGCATTATTGAGTAAATTACTGACAATATGCTTTAATAGGGTTTCATCTCCCAAATATTCCAAACAGTTTTCGGAACTGGTAAAAATTAAATTCAACTGTTTTTCTTGGGCAAATAATTGAGATTGTTGTACTAATTCATAGCATAATTTTTCTAAGTCAAGTATATGTGGTTCGTAGAATAATTTACCTGAATCAGATTTACCAATTAATGAAGCTTCATCTAATAGATTTGATACATTTTTGATAGCAGAGCGAATCAGTTGTAAATGATTGATTTCTCCATCATTTTTCTGTCCTTGATTATGCCTTTGTAGTAATCCCGCTGCGAGAAGAATGGTATTTAAAGGGTTACGAATATCATGGGAAAGTATGGAAACAAATTCAGATTTAAGCTGATTAATTTCTTGGGATTTCAAAAGTTCCGCAGTTTTTTCTTCGACTTGAGTTTCTAATGTTTGATTAATTTGATTTAATTGTTCTAAAAATTGTTTACGTTCTATAGCATATCGTACAGAACGCACCAATGTATCTGGATTTACGTGTCTTTTGACTAGATAATCTTGCGCTCCTTGTCTCACTGCTTCAATGGCTAGTTCTTCATCATTTGTGTTAGTCAAAACTATGATGGGGTTGCTAGGATTTTGCTTGAGTAACTGGGGTATGGAAGCTAATCCTTGACTGTCAGGAAGGGTTAAATCTAACAAAATTACATCGTATTTTTCGCTGTTTAATTGGTTGATTCCGTCTTGGAGTTTTTGGACGTGAACTAAACTAAAATTTTGAGATTTTGTGAGTTTAATAAACTCTTGTAATAACCTGGCTTCTGCTAAGTTATCTTCAATTAATAGGATTTTTAATGTGGAAGTTGCAGTAATCATTCCTTGATTTTACCTCTTGCAAGTTTTCAGCCCGTCTCAGAATGAATTCTGAGTCTAATAGCAAAAGTCGTCTAAAGACGACTAAAAGAAAGTTTGTAGTCCGTTTTAACGGACTTGAGTTATTAGCCCTGATAGCGAAGCGTCGCGTAAGCCATACTTTAGTTCTGGGTGGATTATGTTTAGAACGAAATAGCCCTGGACATTGAGTAGTTTTCTTGTTATTCTCATGGTAAGGTCGCGGTAGAAAACCAAAAGTCTTCAATACTCTGGATGATTTGGAATAGCTGACTCAGATTACGAGGTTTTGTAATGTAGCAGTTAGCGTGTAAGTCGTAACTATGGAAAATGTCATCTTGATTTTTTGAAGTTGTCAAAATGATGACAGGAATGCGTTTTAGTTGAGGATCAGATTTAATTTCTGCTAATACCTCTCTCCCATCTTTTCTGGGTAAATTCAAATCTAATAAAATTAAATCAGGGTGTCGTACGTTAGCATATTCTCCTTCTTGACGGAGGTAAGTCATAGCCTTTATACCATCTGTAACTGTGACTAATTGATGAGGTAATGAACTGGTTTTTAAGGCTTCTTGAATGAGACGAATATCAGCTTTATTGTCCTCCACTAAAAAGATTATTTTGTGTGTTCCTATCATTTCGATGCTCATGATCACAACCTCTGACGGGAATGGTAAAGTAGAAAGTTGTACCCTGACCGAGTTGGGACTCTACCCAGATTCGTCCACGATGACATTCGATGATTTTTTTACAAATAGCCAAACCCATTCCTGTACCTGGATATTCGTCTCTAGTGTGTAAACGTTGGAAGATAATAAAAATGCGATCGCTAAATTGTGGATCTAACCCAATTCCATTATCTTGAACTGAAAATAACCATTCATCCTCCAATCTTTTCGCACTAATATGAATCTTTGGTGGTTGACTGCTGCGGAATTTGATAGCGTTACCAATGAGGTTCAAAAATAGCTGAATTAATTGTGTTTCATCAGCCATAACTGTGGGTAAAGGATCATGGGTAATAATTGCGCCGGTTTCCCCAATGCGTTGACGTAAATTCTTCAAAGTCCGATTTAAAGCTGTTTCTACTTCCGTGACTTGAAAAGCAATTCCTAATGTATCTACTTTGGAATATGCGAGTACGTCATCAATTAAGTTCTGCATCAAACTTACACCTTCGACAACATAACCAATAAACTCTTTTGCATCTGCGTCTAGTTCTGATTCATAGCGCATTTCTAAAAGTTGTACATAATTACCTACTTGATTGAGTGGTTCTTGCAAATCATGGGAAGCGACATAGGCAAATTTTTTCAATTCTGCATTAGAACGTTGTAGATCTTCAGCTAATTGGGCTAATTCATCAGCTTGACGTAAGACAATATTGATGATTGATTTTCGCAACTCCAATGCAGCTTTGATTTCTACATTTTGCCAAGGTAAAGATGTTAACTGCACTATTTCTTTCCATAAGTCAAATGATTTACGGGGACATAACCGGATATTTCCTTCAGATTGATCAACTGAAAAAGCCTGATGGGGATTTCCACCCCAATTTACAGTTTGAATGACTTCTGGTCGAAACCATAATACATAATTTTGCTTGGAAATGGGAATAGCTAATAAACCACTAGCGACATTTTTAAAGCTGATCGCGTCTGGATAAATACTCGGTAAGAAATTTGTGGAAAATACCTCATCTTTGACATTACTTCTCAGCCATTCTCCTAAAAAATTCAGTTCTTCCTCTTGAGGAGTATTCCCAATCAGAGTATATTTTCCAGCAAAATAGATTGCTGCACCTTCAGCATTAGTTAAATTGAGCAGATTTATTTGATTTTTGACTAAACCATCAATAAAGTTCTCTGCTTGAGACATATATTCAACCAATAGTGATTGAACTTGTTTTAAACTTATTTGATAGTCGTAGTCTTCTGTTTCTTCCTTTCCAGAAATTTCTGAAAATATGATTCTTCCTAAAAATTCACAAGCTTTCCGTAATTCATAGGAAACGTATTTAGGTGATTGATGATGACAAGCAATTAAACCCCAAAGTTTGTGATCTTTAATTAAGGAAATTGTCAAAGATGCAGCCACGCCCATATTATGTAAATATTCTAGATGACAGGGTGCAGGACTTCTGAGAATTGAATTAGTTAAATCAATTGGTTTACCGCTAACTGGGTTAATTCTAGGGAAAAGTTCGGCTGATGATTGAATATTTGTATCGGGAATAACTCTAATAGAATTTTCTAGAAATAATTGTCGTGCTGGCTGAGGAATATCTGATTCTGGATAATGTAATCCTAAATAAGACTCTAAAGTAGCTATTTTTTCTTCAGCAATCACAGAACCATGTCCATCATCACAGAATTTATATAACATTACTCTGTCAAATCCGGTCATTTTGCGGATTTCTTGCACAATGATTTGACTGAAATCACGGAGACTTTTACTTTTTTCTAAGCGATTAATTGAGGATTTAGCTAAATGATAAAAACTCAAGAAAGGAATATTTTCTTGAGATGCTGTAGGTTCTAGTTCTAAGATTAAAAATCCTTCAGAGTTACGATAGAAAGTGGCATCAAATATTGTATATTCATCCCCTTGTTTCTTAATCCAAATTTTTGTAGGATTAATAAAATCCAGATTTTCTTCTGACAACCAAAATTTGATTTTCTGGATTTGGTAAGGATCTAGTAAATCTTCTAATTCCTGTTGCACGATATCTTCTGGCGATATGCCAAAAGTGCTGAAAGTATTTTGACTAACTTGTAATATTTGTAAATCTGGCTCTTGTAAGACTAACAAAACCCCATGAGGCTGAATTTCACTAACCAAATGTATTGGTGCTTCTTTTAAGCTGGTGATATTAATATGCTGCTGCTTGACATTGATATCCATAAAACCCTTTCCCTATAATTTTGGAGCATAAAACCTGTAGGTTTAATCTAAACTCCTCACACCTATAAAAATTCTTTTCGATTCAGTACCTCTGATAGTGGCAAAGCCCACAGTTATAGTTGCCCTTACCTAATATTCTTACACAGAAGAACTAGCTGTCACCAAATATATAGATAAGAAATGTAAAAATTTACATGATTGAAGCTACAGGATTTGTGTATATATATTAAGAAATTTCTATCAAATCCAGGAACTAAACCACATCCGCATTCTATAACCATCAGGAGACATGGGTAAACCTAGATAAATAGGCATCCAGAAAATAAAGGCAGCGACAATGATAAAAGTTATAGTCACACCTACTGCCCGAATTTGCCGATAATAACTAATTAGACATTGATCAACAAACCAAGCGATCGCTATGAATGTAAATACAACCGCAGACATATAATGATAGATGAAAGTACACCTTGTTACCTCCACCCAAGGGAGGAGATTAGCCCCATAATTTATGACTAAAAATAAGCCAATCCAAGTATCAGCGGTAAGATTTTTCGGGATAAATAACCGCTTTTTTTCAATTATCGGCATCGTAATTGTGATGATTACCATACCAATTACAAAGATCATCGCCGCTAAACCAAACCACCATAAAAAAGGATTCCCCATAGCATGAACATCATAAATTACTTTACCAGCACCATTAGGTAAGGGCGGTCCAAAGACAGGTAAGGAATTCTTGGTACTTTGAGCAGTTTGATAATAATAAGCCATTGGTCGAGTTAACAATGGCCATTTATACCATGCAGCGCAATAAGGATGAACGCTAGGACTATTTCCACCTAATTGGAGATGAAAGTGTAAAATTTGTTTATGAACTTCAATAAATCCATATCTTTTATCAAGTTGGAGATGAGGAATCCAAATCAGACTATAAATAACTGCCGGAATAATTCCTAAATAGGAAAACATCTGCCAAATATTTATTTTTGTCAGATTTTGCAAGGGTGATTTTATGGTATCAGTTGGGGAATTATTAGGGTGATTAGAAAAGCGTAAATAAGAAAATAATGGCACGCGAGATGTATGATCAAATGATTGCAACCAGCGAATTATCCAAGCTGCTATCCATACACCATAAGCACCAGTTAAAAACCATAAGCCATTCCATTTTGTGCCAATACAAGCACCAAAACTGATTCCAGAGAGAATTAACCAAAACCACCGTTTTCGCTTTTCTAATGCTAATAATAATAACCATTGTCCGAGTAAACCAAAGATAACTATATAGACATTACTTAAAGCATAACGAGATTCTACTAAAAATAAGCCATCACAAGCTGTAAAAAATCCTGCCAATAAAGCAAACCGATGACGATGACTAAATTGATAAGTTAATAAAGTTATGACTACGGGAATTAATGAACCAGTTAGCGCATTTACCCACCGATAATTCCAAGGAGATAATAAGGAATCTGTGAGACTATTTACAGGATCTCGACCCAGGGGAATGTATTTACTAATCCAAATCCCCAACCCGATCAAATATTGGCTTAATGGTGGATGAGCATTAAAAAATGGTGTATGAGTAAGATAGTTGTTACCAAATTTGGCAAAATAAACTTCATCAAATACTAAAGTATTAAATCGGCTGATTCCCCAAAAACGTAAACTCAAGGAAAGTAGAAATATGCCTATTATGCCTAATCGAAACCAAGTTTTTTTCATGATGTTCTTGAGGTGTTTTTCGAGTTAGATCCCCGACCTCTCTAAGAAGTTGTTTGAAAAGTGGTATTCCGTAATTTTCATCACATTGCTACCCCCCTTAGTCCCCCCTTGTAAAGGGGGGAAACAATAAAAATCCAGTTCCCTCCCCTTTACAAGGGGAGGGTTAGGGTGGGGTAAAAAATATTTGATACATCAACCATAACTTTTCAAACACCCTCTAAGAAGTTGGGGATCTTGTTGTCCACAAATATAGAATAATAGCTCTAATACAGTCAAAAAACTTAATCTACTATGTCACAATTAGAACGACTGCTAAAAATGGCAGAAGATGAACTTACGGAGTATAGCACTGATGCCCGCAAAATGGAAAAACTCCGCCGCAAGATTAGTTTATCAGTACCATTAGCGGAACAGAGGCAACTAAAAGCGACATTATTAGCTACAATGCCATCTGGTAAAATTGCAGAAGTTGTGGAGGAGCAAAGACAGACGGTGGCCTTGCCATTTTGGGGAATTGCTGGTTTGGGTTTATTATTGGGGATTTCCCTAAATCAACCCATTGGCTTATTAGCAGCTATCGGGGGGACTGTAGCGGCTTTTAGAATTCAAAAATGGGGTTGGCAATTACAGGCAAATCGTCTATTATTACGGACACTAGAAGATATTGAAACCCGGATTTCTCAACCTAGTAATTAAGTGCAAACAACAAATTAATTGAGGAGATAGAAGTTATGACAAAGTATGATTATATTTTCAAATCGAAAGAGCCGATCAAAGAATCATTGAATGAACAAGAAGCCGTAGCGGCAATTGCGGTGATTACCACCATAGTTGATTCTGGCAGTGAAGACATAGATGCAGAAAGTTTAGCTGATATTCTCTGGGAGTTTGAGATATTTGATGAATACTCAGAAGAAGAAATGCTAGAAACGGTGGACAGACTCATAGAAATTGCCGGAGAGGCTGGATTAGGTTCTTTATTTAATGCTGCCAGTGCGGGGATTTCTGATGAGGCAGTTTTAGATGGTTTTGCGGCTGGAGTGATTATGCTTTTAGATGCGGAAAATTTAATTATTCCAGCAAATAAAAAAGTTTTTCTGAAACAACTACAAATAGCTTTAGAACTGGATGATGAAGAAGCAGAAGAAATTATTAAAGAGATAATTGACTCAATAGAAGCTGGGGATGAGGAAGAATATCTCGAAGAAGAATATGAAGCAGTCATTTTTAATGAAGCTGGTGAACAATTTTATCAATCACCTTTGGGTAACTTTATAGTTCCTATTCCTTTAAATGTTGAACAGGGAGGAAAACTGCAAACAGAGGAAGGAATGGTAAGTTTTTCGGACGATACTGGTACTTTACTCAGAATTGATTATTATCCTCTCTCTCTAGAACAAATTGGTGATCTAGAATCCCAAGAAAATGAAGTATATCTGCATGAAGTTTTGGTAGATAAATATGTGCCTCAAGCAATTATTTCTCATGTTCCTACGGCGGAAGTGAAACATAAAGAATATTGGCAAGATACTTTAGAAAGTTATTACTATGTATTAGTAAATATGCCTCAAGGTTCAACTATATCCAAGCATGAAACTAATGGCAATGGGATGAGATTAGATGCCTATAGAGGATTATTGTCCTTTGTCAATAATGAATGTTTGTATATAGTTAGTAGTCAACGCAGCTTTTTAAATGGTGAAGTACCTGGTTCTATGAAAGCAGAAGCGAAAAAAATGAAAAAAGCTATTTTAGATTTTGTGCGTACGATTGAGTTTGCCTAAATCTAAGGGATAACCCTATTTTGGGCGTAGGTCCTGCGCCCCTAATGGCTTTGGTTATAAAATATTTGGATTTAATGTAGGGGTAGCGCCTCCGTGCCTATCCCGGTATTTGGGGCAACCACAGGGGATTTGCCCCTACAAAATTGATTGGTTTAGTAATTTTGAAAATGTTCAATGAATAGAGTTGGTTGTAGCCAATTTTTTACCGTAACTAATAGCAATAAAGCCGGTTACATACATAAACAAACTGTAAACCGCAGCCGGTACTGCCATATCAGGATTGTTGAGTAGTCCAGCCGTAATTGCGATCGCTAATGTGCCATTCTGAATACCAACCTCGATGGCAATGCAGATTTGTTGAGGAGGATTGAGTTTAAACACCTTGCTAATATAAAATCCCGCCAAGATTGAGATCACATTTAACAGCACAACCGCAACTCCAACTTGGAGAATAAATTCGGGGATACTGTTCCACTCACGAATGATGAGCATGAGTATAATTAGCGCCAGCAAACCAACTGCGAGGCGGTTAGTCAGTTTTTCCAAACGACGGGCAATTTCGGGAAATAGCTGCCCCATTCCCATTCCCAATCCGATAGGCAAAAGCGTCATCAGAAAAATTTGTCCTATTGTTGCCCCAATCGGTAGGGTAATCGCCGCAGTTTCGCCAATGTAGTGCTGGTATGCAAGGTTTCCTAACATCGGAATTGTAAATACTGTAATCACACTACTAAAAGCAGTCAGTGTGACTGAAAGTGCAACATCACCTTGAGCGAGGAATGTAAATATATTTGAGGATGCTCCACCTGGGCAAAGTGCCACTATCATTAACCCCATTGCCATTGTCGGTTGCATGGGGACAACTTTAGTAATGACAAAACCAATAATAGGTAAAAAAATTAACTGACTGATTAAGCCAATTGAGACGGCTTTCGGATATTTCCTTACCCGTTGGAAATCTTCGGGTGCAAGAGATAAACCCATTCCCAGCATAATGATAGCCAAAGCTATTGGTAACATAACTTTAGTCAATAAGCTTGCTTCCATAATCAATTTTGGATGAATAATACAAAAAGATAATATCAGACTCAATGGTGGAACATCTGCAAACTGGTAACTTATGATTAGCGATCGCATAGGACACAATTGCGAGAAACTAAGAATAGGTCTTTAAAATTAGGAGAATCTCATGGCTTGGACTCAAGTTTTAGCTGCTAACGCACTGGCTGCTGGTGCGCGGGAAGTAGTCAAAGTGGGCGATCGCAAAATCCTACTCTTAAACCACGAAAATCAGCTTTATGCTGTAGATGATACTTGCCCTCACTTAAAAATGTCTTTGAAAAAAGGAAAAATCGAAGATGGGGCGATAGTTTGTCCCTTCCACCGCAGTGCATTTGATTTGGGTAATGGTGAAGTCAAAACTTGGTGTCCCTTCCCACCCGTAGTTGGTAAATTACTGTCAATGGTTTCCTCAGAAAAAACCTTACCAACCTATCCTCTGAAAGTGGAAGCAGGCAACATTTTGATTGATGTATAAGTATCTAGGGTAACAGATCCTGCACCCAGGGACTAAGATGCCATAACTCATCTATAGGGGTAAAGCACAATGCTAAACCCCTAAAATTTTCTTGCTAAAAATTAACTAATTTCTGAATATTTAGTAATCATTGTTTTCACATTTAATAAATGTTCTTCAACAATTTCGGGAACTTCGGTATTGGTTGCAATAATTAACTCACCAATAGTATTACTCGCAATTTCATTAATAGCATCAATCAAGAGATTGGGCATAGTAATATTAGCTTCAGCAATTTGTTTAATAGTAGCTCTGGGGTTATCTTGCTCAAGGATAGCTTTCAAAACTTGAATTTCATAAGCGGGGAGATGGTTTAAAAAAGTATCCCATTCCGTTGGTAAATTTCCTGTGTGATCATGTTTGCCATTTATGGAATCTAATGGTTCTAATAATTCCTCAAAAGGAAATAACTCTAAATTATCTTCTTCATTATCGGTAAATGTTTGGGGATTAATAGTTTCCACTTGTTGCAGTAATTCCCAAACTTGATTTTGCAATAAATCCCGTTCGTCTTGTAAGACAGAAATTTGATTTTGCAGTTGATTAACTTCAGATTTTTGTTCTAATGTCTTATTTTGTAAAGAATTGAGAATAGTTTCAAGATGATATTTAGTTGTACTTGTCTGTACTATTAAATCATCTTGTTTAGCAATTTTCAGTTCTTGAGTTTGAACTTCTATTCTTAGTTCATAAAGCTTTTCTTCTAGTTGTGGCTTGAGTCTTTCCAGCAAAATTACATCATTTCCTAGTTCTTGTTTTTCCTGTTTTAATATATCAATTTGAGGTTGAATTTGGTTAAGTTCGGCATGAGAAGCATGACAATTTATTTCTAATCTCCGCTTTTCTGTGATCAGATTATTGCAGCTATTATTCAGTTCTATATTACTATTTTCTAAATGGACAAATTCATTTTTAAGATTACATACTTCGGCTTCAATTTGCTTTTTCTGAGCAGCAAATGTCCCTATGTCTCGATGTAAACTATCCCTTTGACTTCGACAATCTCCAATTTGGTTTTCTAGTTGCTGAGTTTCTGTATACAATAAATTTCTATATTCTTCTAATTGCTGTATTTCTCTAACAATGCGGGATTTCAATCCTTCTATATCCCGAATGCGTCTCTGAAGAGAACCAATCATCCTCAGTTCATCATTTCTGCGTCGTTTATCAACAAGAAATGCGGCTGCATAGGTAGCCAAAACTGTAATTATCCCAGTGAGAAAGGCTTTAGGGAAATCCCAACTGGGGACGAGGCTTAAACCAAAACTGATACTAAAAGCGGCTATGCCTAAGACAACTTGATAATTAAATATTGTTGATTGGACTTTACGAGGTTTTATTGTACTCAAGTTGTTAGTATTATTAGTAATTAACGTCATTATTCCTCACATTTTCATTGGTAAATATACAGTTATAATTAGGTTCATATTACATGATAAGTGACTTTTGTCATGAGTCTATAGGAAGATTTTTAGTTTCACCAAACACAGCTAAATCTGAGTTTAAAAAGTCAATAAACTGCCTTGCGGTTCTGCCAGAACGGCCATTATGCCGAGTTGCCCATTGTAAAGCCTCAAATTCTAAATCTTCGGCAGAAATATTGATGTTTGCGGCTAAATGTTGGACAATTTGTAAATAGGTTTTTTGATCTGCGGCTGTAAAAGTTAATGTTAAACCAAAGCGATCGCTAAAAGATAACTTTTCTTGCATTGTATCCCAACCATGAACTTCATTGTTATCCTTGGGAGCAGGTCTATCAGTAAAATATTCCCGGATTAAATGGCGACGGTTAGAAGTAGCATATACAACTACGTTTTTTGGTCTAGCAGTTAAATTTCCTTCCAAAACTACTTTCATTGCTTTAAAACTATCATCATCTTCTTCAAAGGAAAGATCATCAACAAAAATAATAAATTTCTGGGGAACACCTCGCAACAATTCGACAATTTTCGGTAAATCTGGCAATTCTGACTTAGAAACTTCTATTAAGCGCAGGTTTCTATGACTATATTCATTTAATAAAGCTTTAACTAAAGAAGACTTACCCGAACCACGACTACCATAAAGTAATACGTGCAACGCAGTTTCTCCTGATAATAAAAACTCTGTGTTTTTCACTAAAGCATCTTTTTGCCACTCATAACCCACCAATGTAGACAGTTTCACCGAATCAGCATCAGCAATACCCACTAACTGCCCATTTTGCCAACGAAAAGCCGCATATTTAGCAAATAAACCAGTTCCATGTTGCCGATAATAAGCGGCTAAATCTGCCACAGCATCACCCCAATTGTCTAACTGAGGAATAGATGCGATTAAACCCATTTCTGTCCCCACTGCTTCCGGTTCTCGATACCAAACCACAGGGGAAATAGGTAAATGAGTTGCCATTTGTACCCATTCGCTTAAAACTGCACTGTTACATTCATATAAACTTTGTAGTATTTGCAAGTCATGTTGTCCAGCGACTACTAAAGCTGAGGGTAATTGCCTAAATTCCTGCTGTTGTGCCAATTTGCTCAAAGGATTATCCGCAGTGAGAATTTGCTGAATCAGATATTCTTCCCAGGTTTGATGACTACTGGCTAAAGCTTGGAAATAACTACCGTAAGCCAGGAGGCAATTCCGCCCATCTCCATCAGTGTAACGGATGGTTTGTAATAAATTCAGAAACGCTCTGCCTACGTCGCTTTCTAGGACAGATTGGTACAGTAAAAGGGACGCGGCCTGGCGTTGTAGAAATTGAACTGCCGAATAAGATGTAGTATTTGCCGTAAGCATTGCTAGATGATCCATCAATCAACTGAGTAAATTATCTCTCACTATGAGTTTAAGTATAATAGTGACTTTTGACTATGGCATTTTTATCTTAGCTGATTTGATGAAGCAAGAGTAAATTATAACACCCGTGAAAAGTTACATAAAACTTATACCTACAGGAATACAAGTGTAGCCATTTATATATTAAAGTAGAGAGGATCGGGGATAAAAGTAAATCAATACTGATTATAATCAGGATAAATTACTAACATATATACAGAGAATATGGATCACTGACGATTGTAAGTAACCGTTGTTGTCGCTGGATATCTACTACCAATTAATTTGGAAACAGTAATGTTTTATTCAAGGTGCAAGGCTATACTACAGATATTGTCAAGATCTTATAGTTTCTTCCGTAGATTTGAAAGTAAAAAAATAGCTAATATTGCCATTTTGGCAGGTCTTTCTGACACAAATGGGATATTAGTAGATAGTAGCAATGTTTCGTAAATTTTTTACCATTAACTAAGAACTGCTACAGCCACCTCAATATTGACTGCGGTAATTCTTTAGCCATTAAAATCACTAGGAAATAATTCATGTTATCATCACTATCTTCTCAAAATGTTATCCAGTATCTGCTCAATGCAGGACTGTGTAGCGCGGAAGATGGCGCTGCATATAAATCTGTATTGCCAGAAAATACCAAGAAGAATCGAAATTTACTGGTCATACTAGCAGATAATCGCCAACTGCTAATTAAACAGGAACGGAACATTAATAATGATCAAAGTTCTCATGAACTTTTTAATGAGTCGCTATTTCACCAGTTATTACAGCAATTTCCAGTAATTGGTAATATTGGCGCGATATCATCATCATTGCTCCACTTTGATGCGGAAAATTCTATCCTGGTGCGGAGCTACTTAAGCGAATATGTGGAGTTAGGAAAATTTTATCAACACAGCAGTATTTTCCCCACAGAAATTGCCAGCGCGATTGGTACTACGTTAGCAGGATTACACCGAGCCACGTTTAATAAACGTGAGTATCGTGATTTTATGTCCACTGCGCCCGCAGGACAGTTTCGCTATAATTTTTACAATCCCGCCCAAGGCATACCATCAATAAATCCAGACACATTTGGGACAATTCCCACTGAAGCACTACAATTTCATCTGCTTTATCAGCGTTACGAAAGTTTAGAATCCGCTATTGCTGATTTAGCTTATGAGTGGAAACCATCTTGTTTAACTCACAACGATTTACATCTAAGTAATATTTTAGTTCATTCCCGATGGGAACAGCTAGATAATTGCCTGATAAAATTGATTGACTGGGAAGCTTGCAGTTGGGGAGATCCAGCTTTTGATTTAGGAACGCTATTAGCAAGTTATTTAAGAATTTGGCTGTCTAGTTTAATAGTAGATCCAACATTAGAGTTAGCAGAATCTTTAAGTTTAGCCATGATTCCTCTAGAAGAAATACAACCTGCGATTCTGGCTTTAATCCGGGCTTATCTTGATGCTTTCCCTATGATTTTAGAATATCATCAAGACTTCATTGTGCGGGTAATTAAGTTTGCAGGTTTAGCATTAATTCAACAGATTCAAAATAGAATTGAATGGCAAAGATCCTTTGATAATAGTAACTTATGTATGCTCGAAGTTGCTAAAAGCCTTTTGACTATGCCAGAGCAATCAGTATTGACAATTTTTGGGATCTCCGCAGCAGAAATTTTCCAATCTGTCCCCACATTGCAAAAACTTCCTCAACCCCAAAAGGAACAACAATTAGTCCGTCTTTATTACGAAAAAACTCGTCTGCGCGGTTGTTAGTCATGTTATTCCTGATAATTAGAAATATATTTTCCTGAAATTTGAGGTGCAAAACAAGTTAATGTTTGATGATTCTCCCAATCAAATTTTCCAGTCATTATGCGATATTGCCAGTAATATCCAGATTGAACCTAATTTTTGTATTTACCATCCCCATTATCAACCTTTTGCTTTACCCGCGAATATAGCAAATAGGTTTCAACAAAATCCACCTTCTTTAAAACAGAAGTATTTGAACATACTGCTGAGAAATTTTCTCTATGGAATTTATTATAATGGTTCACTGCAAACAGTCTTAGCTGCAAATAATAATAATTGCCAATCTCAGGTAAATTTCCTAGAAAATAATAGTTTAGGTGTAGATGAAAATTTCTATGAACAACTACATCATAGCAATTATGGTACAGGCCATTATGAACCCAATTGGCAGATTTTGCGAATTGAACCTGATGGTAGTATGGCTGTGAGTAAGGACGGATTAACCTTATATATTGAGCCAGAATGTCATCTACAACCCCGGAAAAAGTTGCCCAAAGTGGGGGAATTAATAGCAATATGGATGCCTAAAAATCGCTTGCAAAATGGCTGTTATGTGGCAGTTAGCAATATAGGAATAGAAAACCAAGATGCAGAAAATGCTGATTTAGGAGGAGGACAAATTTATTTTAATTTTACGTCAACAGGGGCAATTGCTATTATGGAGAGCCTAACCCAAGCCTTAAATAATGCGGCTATTGCCTTTAGTTTTCAGGTTCTTTATAATCCCGCAGCTTATGGGCGTTATGATGCCGGAGTGCTGCATTTTGAATGCCAAGATTACCCGACAATTCGGACTATTCTTCAAGATATTTATCAAGAACATCAAGCTTATTTTCAGCCAGAAATTCCCTTATTTACTAAATTTTTAGCACCGGGGTTAGGGTTAGCAGAAGAACCAAATCAAAAATTTGCTCCTCAAGAAAGTTTTGGGATGAATCGTTGTCAAATTGTGGCCAATGCGTTGTTAGAATCTTGGCAAAAGGGTAAAAACGCCCTGGAGGAACGGATAGAAGTTATTAATCAACACTTTGCCCAAAATTTAGTTGATATGCAGCATCCTTATCTTAATCCTAGTTCTGAGGATATTTATCAGCCTTTAAACTCAGTGGCGATACCTCAACTGCTGAAAGGATAATTTCCCAATTGCGCGGGAAACATCCAGGACACACAGACAGATGGTATATCGAAAAAGCAATTTTTGACTTGGAACGCGATAAAGGACGTTATTAACCAATGGAGTATTTAAGTTATCACAAATATAATCACAAAATCCTTCTAGCACGTAATTATTGTTGTGTTACGTTGCTGAAAAAACAATTGTGCAAAATCACACTGCATTAGTGATTATTGCATAAAAAACTTGCTGTTACAAAAGATATCGAATAACCATAGGTTAGTTTTTATTAATTATTAATAGTTAATATGAAATAAAATGATGTGTGATAGTAAATTTGAATTGAGGAAATTTTCAACATGGCTTTTACATATTACTACACTGTCCGATTTCAAGATACTGATGCGGCTGGAGTCGTTTATTTCGCCAATATTTTCAGAATTTGTCATGAAGCTTATGAGGTTTCATTAGCAGCTTCTGGTATTAATCTTAAATCATTTTTTACTAATCCATCTGTAGCTTTTCCTATTGTTCATGCTAATGTAGATTTTTTTCGTCCTATGTATTGTGGTGACAATTTAGTAATTAGTTTGTTACCGGAAAAAATAGGTTCGGATAAGTTTGAAATTACCTATGAAATGACAGGAGATGAAGTAATGGTTGCTAAGGCAATTACTAGGCACGTTTGTATTGATGCCAGTAGTAAAATTAAGCAGGAATTACCAAATTATATGAATCATTGGTTAGAAACGAACCACAGGGACGCAGAGGGCGCAGAGAGAAGAAGGTCGAGGGAGGAGGTTATGTAATTTCAGGATATAGAGGATATAGATCCCCGACTTCTTAAAGAAGTCGGGGATCTGATTAGAAAATCTGCGGCGATTTGTTGGAGTTGTTGACGGTTGATTTTACCTTGGGCGTTACGGGGTAAGTTTGGTAGGGAAATCCAATGTTTGGGAATTTTGAATTTACTCAATTGATTTTTTAGTTGGGTTTGAATTTCTAGGTAAGAAATATTTTGATCTTTGGGAATATAAATGGCTGTTAATGCTTGTCCCCAATGTTTATCAGTTATACCAATTACACAGACATCTATGACCATGTTTGTTTTTCTAATCGCTGATTCGATTTCTGTTGGGTAAACGTTTTCACCACCTGTAATGATTTTGTCACTGTTGCGGCCAATAATATGTAAGTAGCCGTAATTGTCTAAAAAACCAATATCATCAACTACAAAGTTATCTCTATTTTCCCACATTTGGGGATAATAACCTAATGCTAAAGATTGACTTTGAATATTTATATTTCCTGGTTGATTATCAATGATGATTTTAGCATGGGGAAGAATTTTTCCACTATTAAATTTACCTTGTAAAAATTCATCAGGTTTAAGAGTTGCTATTTGAGAGGCGGTTTCTGTCATGCCATAGGTAGGTGCTAATCTAATCTGATGATATCTTGCTTTTTCTAATAATTCATCCCAAGGTGGCGCACCTCCTAACAGAACTGTAGAAAATTTTGATAGCCATTGGGTTAATTCGGGATTTTGGAGAAGTTTTTGTAATTGGGTGGGAACTAAAGATATAAAAAAATCGGCTGGGTTAATATTTGGTAGTTGAGAAGTTTCTAATTTTTTAGATGAGGTAATTACTAATTTACCTCCTGTTGTGAAGGAACGCATAAATTGCATTAATCCACTCACATGATACAATGGTAATATACAAAATGAATTAACTACATTTATGGAAAAATATTCTGTAAATCCTTGCACAGAAGCCGTTAATGTTTCCCATGTATGAATAGCAAATTTAATCTTTCCTGATGAACCACCTGTAGGAATCATGATAGTATTAGTAATTGGTAATTCATAATTGATAATTGGTGATTTTGAAAAATTATGATCTATTCCTAAAACTATATCTGGTTGCACTAAATTAAAGACTTGTTCCCATTCAGATTGACTCCAATCTGGGTTACAGAGAAAAACCGGACATTTAGCCGCACAAGCTGCAATAAAACTGGCTAAAAATCTCACTGGTGATCTTTCTGCAATAATAATTTTTGGGGTTGATAACTGAGTTAATTTTAAATATAATTCTGTGGCTATTTGTGGTAATTCTTGGCTATGATCACAAATTAGCCAATCATAGTTTTGTAGATTCTCTAACAGGTTTTCCATAGACTTTCTAGCCAGTTTGATTCTTGTGGTTGAAAAAAGTGGTTAATTCCAAAACCAACAGCGCGGTTATTACTAGATAATTCTGCTGCTAATTGTAATGCAGCTTGTCTCCCAATTTCGGTTTCAAATACCGATGAAAATACAACATCAATTTGACGTTTTTTGCAAAACTCTTTTAACCGAAATGGTGAACCGAATATCCCCGGTTTAATCACGAAAATTCCCCGCCAACCTTTCTGAAAATATAATTCTAATTGGTGAAGATTGGCGATAGATTCATCTAAGGCTATTGTTGTAAAATATGAATTACTTAATTCTTGCATTTCTCTAAATTTATCTACAGCTAAAGGTTGTTCGATAAATTCAATTTTCGGTAAGAATTGATCACATTTTTGTAACCATAATTCAGCTTCTTGATAAGTAAGTCCCCCATTAGCATCTAAACGTAATTTTGCTGATATTGGTAAACTAGAAATTAATAAATCAAATATTTCTAATTCTTGATTTATATCATCAACAGCAATTTTCCATTTAAATGTTTTATATCCTTGTTCCCATAAATTACTCCATTGATTTAAAGCTGATTTACCCGCTGGTAATAAGCCGCTGTAGGTGAGATTAGGCGACTGTAAGTCACTGCTACACAGACGAAACCCACCTGGGTGGGTTGAAGATTCAAAAGCAAATTGACAAGCTGGTAATTTATCGGGAATAGCGAAAATTATCTCTTTGGTAATTGTTTGTGGAAGTTGATCACAAAAATCTAAAGCTTGTTTGATAGTTTCTGAACCAAACCAAGAAATGGGGGAAATTTCCCCCCAACTAACGTCATCTTTTTCATCAATCAAGCGGATAATAATGCTTTCGCGGATTTCCCAAACTCCATAATTAGTAATAATGGGATTTGTAAATTTCTGACTAAAGTAACGAAAGGAAAATTGATAAACCATGAAGGACTTCCAAATAAAAAACATTCAAACTCTCATTCCTCTGTGTCCTCTGTGCCTCTGTGGTTCGTTTATTCTTAATGTAACTTAACCAAATATAAATCCTAAACCCAAAAATAAGCAACTCACAAACTGAACTCTGATAGCGATGAATTTAGAATTGCTGACTTTATCTGGTTGGTTGTGATTTTCTAAAACATGACGACATAATTTCACCGCAAAAGGTAAACTCAGAAAACTAAGTAATGTCCAAATTGGGAAAATATTCAAAATCACAAATAACAAAATTAGAGGATAAATACTCGCAGTAAAACCCACTAAAACCTTTGCACCAGTGTGAGTTCCTAGACGCACAATAGGAGATTTCTTTCCTGCGGCTATGTCATCTACAACTTGATGAAAATGGGAGCAAAATAACACTAAACTGGTAACAAGTCCCAAAATTACCGAAGCTGCTAAATTGGTCATAGACCAGGTTTGAGTTTGACTATAATAAGCCGCACTCATACCCAAAGGACCAAAGGCAAAAAAGCAGAGAATTTCCCCTAAACCTTGGTATCCTAGACGGAAAGGGGGACCTTGGTACATATAGCCCAAACCGCAGCATAAGAGGATTATAGCCATAACTGTGGGGTCTTTTTGCAAAATAGCGATCGCTATTATTCCCAACAAACCCAAACCTAAACACAGGGTTCCTATCCAAAACATTAAGGTTTTGTTACCAGTTAAATTCACCAATGAATGATGTTTATTCTGATCAATTCCTGTTTCGGCATCAAAGACATCATTACTAATATTTTCCCAAGCTAAAATCAAAATTGCCGCAGCAATAAACAAGGAGAATATTATGGGACTAAAAATCTTTATTTCCCTAAATGCTACCGCAGAACCTACCCAAATTGGCATAATAGCAACACTGTACATTGGCGGTTTAATAGCCGCCATCCATAATTTAGCTTGAGGTGGTGAAATCTGAGTTGAAGTCATCAGTTGTGATTAATTAAATTACCAGAACTTTAGTTATCAGTTAAATTTTATAATTTTGCATGATACTTGACTAGCTATTTTAGATTTAGGATTGTTGATCACTTATCGGTACAATCAATAAATTACCAAAAAATGCTAGTTTTATGATTATAGGCGAATATCCTGGCATAAAACCCGCTATCTTGCCGCCAAAACAGGATAAACCCCATAATCAGGCTAAGTTTATGCTGGTTAATGGTGACTGAATTATGTTACCTATAAAAATACCACCATGATTTATTACATTTTAGGAAGATAACTTAATAAAAATTAACTTATACATCCATGACAATTTCACCATGTCGCAGCCACACCTTTGTAGACTACAAATACCTTAATCAATTACTATTAGAGATTCAGGAAAATTGCCGTCGCCATAATTATAGTAAAATTGTGAGTATTCCCCTAGAAATTGGCTTAGTTGATCCTTTGCTGGTTTTTGATCAATTTAATCAGAAAAATACCATAAACTTTTATTTTGAAAATAAAAGTAATGGTGAAGCAATAGCAGCAATTGATACTTTAGATAAAATAGAAATTTCTGGTAAAGATAGGTTTACAAAATCAGAAGAATTTATTAAAAATTGTCTGAAAAATATAATTCCTATTTCTCACAAAAATCAGACTTTTTCCCTACCTCGATTTTTTTGTACTTTCAGTTTTTTTGATCAGCATAAAAAAGTAGATTGTCCATTTCCTTCTGCTACGGTTTTCCTACCTTGTTGGCAAATAGCTTTAAAAAATAATTGCTGCACATTAGTAATGAATACAATTATCAATTCTAGGATTAATATTACCAAAATATTAGATAATTTACAACGCCATTTAGAAATTATTAGATCTTTGCATACCCATTCTCTAAATATTGATAAATTTCCCTTAAACTTATATAAAAAAATCACTAATAACGGTGAAAAATTTAAAACTTCTGTTTCCTCAGTTTTAGAAATAATTCATGCTAACCAGTTAAGAAAAATTGTTTTAGCTGATATCTTAGATGTCAGTGCTAATCATGATTTTAACTTATTACAATCTTTAAATAATCTCCGCCAAATACATCCTAATTGTAATGTATTTTCCACCAGTAATGGTCAAGGACAAAACTTTATTGGTGCTAGTCCAGAACGATTAATTAGTATTCACAAACGGCAGTTAATTACTGATGCTTTGGCAGGTTCTGCACCGAGGGGAAAAACACCCACAGAAGATGCTACAAATGCTAACAATTTAGTGAATAGTACCAAAGAAAAACACGAACATAAACTCGTTCTAGATTTTATTACTCAACATTTATCTCAACTGGGTTTATTCCCCCAAGTTTTAGCCCCCAGACTGCGACAATTATCTAATATCCAACATTTATGGACACCAATTAGTGCAGTAGTTCCCAATAATATTCACCCTTTACAAATCGTTGCTAAACTGCATCCTACTCCAGCAGTTGCCGGGGCAGCACGAGATATTGCTTGTGCAGAAATTCGCCGTTATGAAAGTTTTGAAAGGGGTTTATATGCAGCCCCTTTAGGTTGGGTAGACGGAGAAGGAAATTGTGAATTTATTGTGGGGATTCGTTCGGCTTTAATTGATGGTAATTATGCTAGACTGTATGCAGGTGCGGGTATTGTTGCTGGTTCAGATCCTCAAAAGGAATTTGCCGAAGTGCAACTTAAACTGCAAGCCTTATTAAAAGCCTTGGTTTAAAGACTTTCCCTCGTTTTACCTCGTTCCTAGACTCCGGCTAGGAATGCCAATTTTGAGGCTCTGCCTCCGTTCCCCTGTCACTAGCGGCAGAGCCGCAGTCAGCATTCCCAGTCAGAGACTGGGAACGAGATTAATAATATGATTACAAATCACGGTGACTAAATGATTTTGCGTTTGCACCTGTGTAGGTTTTCACAATATGTCCATTACCAGACATTTGATATTTATATGTAATCAAACCTTCTAAACCAACTGGTCCGCGCGGGGGCATTTGTTGGGTACTAATTCCCACTTCTGCACCAAATCCATAACGGAAACCATCAGCAAAACGGGTAGAACAATTATGATAAACTCCCGCTGCATTGACTAAGCCTTGAAATGTTTCTGCCGCTGTAATATCTTCAGTAATGATTGCTTCTGTGTGCCGAGAACCATAATTTTCAATGTGGGATATGGCTTCATTTAAAGAATCAACTATTTTAATGGCTAAAATCAAATCACTGTATTCTGTTTGCCAGTCTATTTCTGTCGCTGTGGCAATATCAGATAAAATTTGTATAGTCCGTTCATCACCTTTTAATTCTACATTTTGTGCTTGTAAAGCTGTGGCAACTTGGGGGAGAAATTCGGCAGCAATGCTACTATGAACTAGCAAAGTTTCAATGGCATTACAAGCAGCAGGATATTGAATTTTAGAATCTACAGTAATACTAATAGCTTTGGCAATATCAGCGGCTTGATCTACATAAAGATGACAAATGCCATCAGCATGACCTAATACGGGAATGCGGGTATTATCTTGGACAAATTTCACAAAAGCATTAGAACCTCTGGGAATAATTAAATCTACATATTTATCTAATTGCAAAAGTTCTAATATTTCTTCTCTCGTGGTTAACAATTGCACCACATCAGGATTAACTGCTGTGTGAGATAATCCTTGTTTAATGGCTTTAACTATGGCTGTACAAGAATGTATTGCTTCTTTACCACCTTTGAGAATGACACCATTACCGGATTTAATTGCTAAGGAAACTATTTGAATTGCGGCTTCGGGACGGGCTTCAAAAATGATGCCTAAAACGCCTAAAGGACAGGTAATGCGTTTGAGAATTAAACCAGTGTCAATTTCTCGATGAATTTGGACTTTACCAATAGGATCTTCTAGTTTACCAACATCTCGCACACCAGCGATCGCATCCCTTAATTTATGTTCATCTAACTGCAACCGTTTATAAAGGGGTTTAGCGATTCCTGCCGCTGTTGCTGCGTGACAATCAGCCAGGTTTGCTTGCAGAATATCATCCTTTGCCAATTCTAAAGCTTGAGCGATCGCTTCAATAGTTTGATTTTTGGCCTCAGAGGAGAGAACTGCCAGCTTACTAGCAGCTTGACGGGTTTGTTGAGCGATAGCTTCGCTGGTAGTAGGCATCGCAGATAGAGGAGAAATAATTTTGAAATTAGTCATAAGAATACCTGGTAAGTGGGAAACCTTTGAGGAAAAAATTAGCTGAAACAGCTAATTTTTGACCCTATTTTTTGAAATTCACTAAATCGAGTCTAGACACTTAACCTTCTTGAACTCGACGTTCAAATTCTTCGGAAGTTTTGCCAATTACATCTAAGGCTGAGGGATAGATATCATTATGCTCCTGTTTCAGCCAGCCTAAGAGATTGGCAATCTGAGCATTCCGTAAATCTAAATCAGTCTGAAAAATGATTGAAGTCGCCATCGCTTCAGCATATTGACGTGGATGACCTTGCTGCACAAAAACATCCACCAAAGCGGCTAAAGCTGTCTGTGGAATATTAACAGGAGTCCCTTCTGTAGACATAATTTCTGAAAAAAATAAAATTCACAGGCCATTTTAATTTAAACCACGTTCAAGATGAAACCTGTAGTTTATCGAATTACCCCACCCCGGTTTTGCTAAAGCAAAACCTACCCTCCCCTTACCAACTACCGTGTACACACAAATCATCAGATCCCCCTAAATCCCCCTTTCCAAGGGGGACTTCAAGAAAATTTCCCCCCTTTTTAAGGGGGGCTAGGGGGGATCAAAACCCTGTTAGGCAACTTGATCAGACTTCTGTGTACACCGTAGCCTTACCAAGGGAAGGGGTTTTAAACTGACAAAAACTTCACTTTAGGTTTCAAGATGGATGAGGTAAGTACCTGGATAGAATTAATTACTATTATTTATTTACCAATCCTTTGTCCATTAAGGATTTCAGTCCAAATATTTGTGTAATTAATTTTGTCTCATTACTTGTATCTACAGGAATTTGATTGGAGTAGCCATCACGAACTAGTTTACTTTTCGTTACATAAGATACTGCGTTTTTTCCTGCCCGTCTATTATTGAGTATTAATACTTATTTATGTAGCTTTTTTTTATTAGAACAATTTGTAAAAGTTCACGTAATTTAGGCTGTATATATAAAGATCCAGTTTGATCTTTAAAAGGAAAGGATACGTAGGGTGTGTTAGCGACATTCCAAAGCACCATTATCAAAGATTTTATGCATTCAAGATTCCATCTGATCACGCTAAAATACTTAGTTTTGTATGGCCACGTATGCTATGAAAAATACAATAGTAATCATATGGAAAATACAATAGTAGTCATAGAAAAAATACAATAGTAGTCATAGAAAAAATACAATAGTAGTCATATAGACAAAATATATAATGTGCTTTTTAGATATTTCAAGGTAATTTTTAATGGATAATTTTACCACCTAGGATTTGCTAATAGATCGTAGAGTGGCGTTAAATGCTATACATGAAACCCTTACACAGTAATAATTTTACGGATATTAAATAATAATAATAATAATAATCATATGCAATAAACAAGCGTTATTCTATAAATTCATTACTGTGTAACTTTCTTAGCGGTCTCTAAGTTTGAAAAATATTATGCTATCCAGATTTTGTACGTATTGATGATTTAGCATGATGTATATTTTCACTTAATTTCATTTTTCTCTCATTTTCTGTGACTCATAAACTTTACATTTCTTGACGGAATTTTACTTTACATCATAAAAATTAGATGATAGTTTGTTTAAGGGTTAAGCAATTACTTAACCGATAGTCATAAAACTAACAACAAGGAATTAAAAAAATGGCAGTTGAAAAAACCAATTCTTCCTCCAGCTTGGCAGAAGTTATTGATAGAATCCTCGACAAAGGTATCGTAATTGACGCTTGGGTTCGTGTTTCCTTAGTTGGTATCGAACTATTAGCAATTGAAGCTCGGATCGTTATCGCTTCCGTTGAAACCTACTTGAAGTACGCTGAAGCAGTTGGTTTAACCCAATCAGCAGCAGTACCTGCTTAATTAAGCAAGTTACCAAGTAGGAGAATAACCATGACTCATATTTATAGTTATTCTCCTCATTTCCCAAATTTCCGACAACAAATAACAAGGAATTAAAAAAATGGCAGTTGAAAAAACCAATTCTTCCTCCAGCTTGGCAGAAGTTATTGATAGAATCCTCGACAAAGGTATCGTAATTGACGCTTGGGTTCGTGTTTCCTTAGTTGGTATCGAATTACTAGCAATTGAAGCTCGGATCGTTATCGCTTCCGTTGAAACCTACTTGAAGTATGCTGAAGCAGTTGGTTTAACCCAATCAGCAGCAGTACCTGCTTAATCTAAGCAAGTTACCAAGTAGGAGAATAACCATGACTCATATTTATAGTTATTCTCCTCATTTCCCAAGTTTCCGACAACAAATAACAAGGAATTAAAAAAATGGCAGTTGAAAAAACCAATTCTTCCTCCAGCTTGGCAGAAGTTATTGATAGAATCCTCGACAAAGGTATCGTAATTGACGCTTGGGTTCGTGTTTCCTTAGTTGGTATCGAACTACTAGCAATTGAAGCTCGGATCGTTATCGCTTCCGTTGAAACCTACTTGAAGTATGCTGAAGCAGTTGGTTTAACCCAATCAGCAGCAGTACCTGCTTAATCTAAGCAAGTTACCAAGTAGGAGAATAACCATGACTCATATTTATAGTTATTCTCCTCATTTCCCAAGTTTCCGACAACAAATCACAAGGAATTAAAAAAATGGCAGTTGAAAAGACCAATTCTTCCTCCAGCTTGGCAGAAGTTATTGATAGAATCCTCGACAAAGGTATCGTAATTGACGCTTGGGTTCGTGTTTCCTTAGTTGGTATCGAATTACTAGCAATTGAAGCTCGGATCGTTATCGCTTCCGTTGAAACCTACTTGAAGTATGCTGAAGCAGTTGGTTTGACCCAATCAGCAGCAGTACCTGCTTAATTTAATTAAGCAAGTTACCAAGTAGGAGAATAACCATGACTCATATTTATAGTTATTCTCCTCATTTCCCAAGTTTCCGACAACAAATCACAAGGAATTAAAAAAATGGCAGTTGAAAAGACCAATTCTTCCTCCAGCTTGGCAGAAGTTATTGATAGAATCCTCGACAAAGGTATCGTAATTGACGCTTGGGTTCGTGTTTCCTTAGTTGGTATCGAATTACTAGCAATTGAAGCTCGGATCGTTATCGCTTCCGTTGAAACCTACTTGAAGTATGCTGAAGCAGTTGGTTTGACCCAATCAGCAGCAGTACCTGCTTAATTTAATTAAGCAAGTTACCAAGTAGGAGAATAACCATGACTCATATTTATAGTTATTCTCCTCATTTCCCAAGTTTCCGACAACAAATAACAAGGAATTAAAAAAATGGCAGTTGAAAAAACCAATTCTTCCTCCAGCTTGGCAGAAGTTATTGATAGAATCCTCGACAAAGGTATCGTAATTGACGCTTGGGTTCGTGTTTCCTTAGTTGGTATCGAACTACTAGCAATTGAAGCTCGGATCGTTATCGCTTCCGTTGAAACCTACTTGAAGTATGCTGAAGCAGTTGGTTTGACCCAATCAGCAGCAGTACCTGCTTAATTTAATTAAGCAAGTTACCAAGTAGGAGAATAACCATGACTCATATTTATAGTTATTCTCCTCATTTCCCAAGTTTCCGACAACAAATAACAAGGAATTAAAAAAATGGCAGTTGAAAAAACCAATTCTTCCTCCAGCTTGGCAGAAGTTATTGATAGAATCCTCGACAAAGGTATCGTAATTGACGCTTGGGTTCGTGTTTCCTTAGTTGGTATCGAACTACTAGCAATTGAAGCTCGGATCGTTATCGCTTCCGTTGAAACCTACTTGAAGTATGCTGAAGCAGTTGGTTTGACCCAATCAGCAGCAGTACCTGCTTAATTTAATTAAGCTCCATAATATCAGGATTAATTAATCCTGATATTGGTTCTGCTTTTTTTAATTATCTAGATATTTGGAAATCAACGCTTCTCAAAGGATATTACAAAAAAGTACGAATCCTTATAATGTAGTACCTGGAGAAGCAATTTCTGTTAGGTCTGGGCTAATTTACTATTTTTTGGAGAACTTCATGATTTCTTTAATGGCAAAAATCCGGCAAGAACATCAGTCAATAGCAGAGAAAGTGGCTGAACTATCTCTTGAGACCAGAGAATTCTTGTCCGTCACGACAGCGAAAAGACAAGAGCAAGCTGAAAAACAAGCTCAAGAACTGCAAGCATTCTACAAGGATCTTCAGGAAACAAGTCAGCAGTTTTTATCAGAAACAGCCCAAGCCAGAATTGCTCAAGCTGAAAAACAAGCTCAAGAACTGTTAGCATTCCACAAAGAACTTCAAGAAACAAGTCAGCAGTTTTTATCAGCAACAGCCCAAGCCAGAATTGCTCAAGCTGAAAAACAAGCGCAAGAACTGTTAGCATTTTATCAAGAAGTTCGGGAAACAAGTCAGCAGTTTTTATCAGCAACAGCCCAAGCAAGAATTGCTCAAGCTGAAAAACAAGCTCAAGAACTGTTAGCATTCCACAAAGAACTTCAAGAAACAAGTCAGCAGTTTTTATCAGCAACAGCCGACGCAAGAACTGCTCAAGCTAAGGAACAGAAGGAATCTCTCCTGAAATTCCGTCAGGATTTGTTTGTGAGTATCTTTGGTTAATAAATACTCTCATTACCTGTAGTCCATTTGTTGGACAATGGGGCTACATAATAAAACCCCCTGATATTCCAGTTGCAAGACTGGTAAGACAAGGGGGCGATTAATAAAATTCAACAACAATGACTCTTGGCGTGAAGCTTCGGTTGTCTATATTTATACTCCGTATTCGTTAACATAGAAAATCTGTCTAGCATTAACGTTGATACTCTTATTAAACTAGGCTTCGTGCTTCATATACAAACCCAAGTTTGGCAATAATATCCGCACAAACATAAACTTTTTTACCATCTTTAAATTATGACTACTACCAAGGTTAATCATAAAAGAGCCGTTCTTCGTCTTCGTCCAGGGCAGTTTGTCGTCACACCTGCTATCGAGCGAGTCGCAATTCGGGCGCTACGTTATCTCAAATCGGGGTTTCCTGTTCACTTACGCGGACCAGCCGGCACAGGGAAAACAACCCTAGCCATGCACTTGGCTAACTGTCTGGACAGACCAGTCATGTTACTGTTTGGAGATGACCAATTTAAGAGTTCGGACTTGATTGGTAGTGAATCTGGTTACACTCACAAAAAGGTACTAGACAACTATATCCATAGTGTTGTTAAACTCGAGGACGAATTTAAGCAAAATTGGGTTGATTCCCGATTAACCTTAGCTTGTCGTGAAGGTTTCACCTTAGTTTATGATGAATTTAACCGTTCACGACCTGAAGTTAATAACGTCCTGCTGTCAGCATTAGAAGAAAAAATTCTCAGTCTTCCTCCTAGCAGCAATCAGCCAGAATACTTGAGTGTTAATCCTCAATTTCGGGTGATTTTTACATCGAATCCAGAAGAGTATGCGGGAGTTCACTCAACCCAAGATGCTTTGATGGATAGATTGGTAACTATTAGTATGCCAGAACCAGATGAAATCACTCAAACAGAGATATTAATTCAGAAAACAAATATAGATCGAGAATCTGCTAACTTCATCGTGCGGTTAGTTAAGTCATTTCGTCTAGCTACCGGCGCGGAGAAAACTTCCGGCTTACGGTCTTGTTTAATGATTGCTAAGGTCTGTGCTGATAATAATATTCCGGTGACAACAGAAAGTTTAGATTCTCCAGATATTGCTATAGATATTCTGTTCAACCGCTCTCATTTATCTATGAGCGAATCCACAAACATTTTCTTGGAGTTACTAGACAAATTCTCAGCCGAAGAACTGGAAATATTAAATAATAGAGTCACAGGAGACAATGATTTTCTGATTGACAATTCCCAATTTGTATCCCAACAATTAGCTGGTCAACCAAATTAGCTTAGAAAGTGGAAGCCTCTCACCTACCCGACCGGGAGGTGATGCGATCAATGCGGGCGGAGTCACTACTTGAGCAACTAGCGAAGTTGAGCATCGCTTAATTAGCAATCTTAGTCGCTGCGGAATGAACACTTTCTTGGTCAGTTTTTCTGCCGAATATTTGATATAATATTAAGCAGATAGGTGTAACTCAATAAATGTTGAGAAGCAACCTATCGAAAAAGTTAAAGACTCAACTCTGCTCGGCTTTAAACCTGGGCAAAGCCTAAGGGTTAAAAATTATTTCCAAAAGTCCAAGACTATTGGTCTGTCACATTTACTTTGACGGGTTTTTGGTAGTGCGGGCATCTTGCCCGCGTGAGCGTTTCGCTCACACTACAGCCCATCATTGTTATCTTGACAAACTACTATTGGTCTGTCAAATTTCTATTTGTTGATGAGGTTTATAGTTTATAGGCTCTCTATTTTCCCTCAAAATCACAATTTTTAGCCTGACAGACCACTAGCGCAAATGCAAAAAAAAGTTAATTTTTGCCAACTAATAATCAATGCTTTATTTTCTTTAGAGCAGGAATTTTTAGTCTGTAAAATCAGATAGATATGAGTCCTATACCATTCAGGAGTTGAATTATTTGTGACTTCTACCCCAATGCTGCCAACACGTCCTCAGACTAACTCAAGTCGAACTATTAACACATCTACCCAAGGTTCGACTTTAGCGGACATTCTCGAAAGGGTTTTAGATAAGGGCATTGTGATTGCTGGCGATATTTCTATATCTATCGCATCCACCGAACTTGTACATATTCGGATTCGCTTGTTAATTTCCTCTGTGGATAAAGCCAAGGAAATGGGCATCAATTGGTGGGAAAGCGATCCTTATCTCAGCACTAAGGCTCAACGTTTGGTTGAAGAAAATCAACAACTTCAGCATCGTCTAGAGAGTCTAGAGGCAAAGCTAAATTCACTAACATCTTCTAGTGTGAAAGAGGAAATCCCCTTAGCAGCAGATGTTAAAGATGATTTGTATCAAACCAGTGCAAAAATTCCATCACCTGTAGATACACCAATTGAAGTTCTAGATTTTCAGGCTCAATCCAGTGGGGGAACTCCACCATATGTAAATACATCAATGGAAATTCTCGATTTCCAGGCTCAAACCAGTGCAGAAAGTTCATCACCTGTAGGTTCAACCGTGGAAATTCTCGATTTCCAGGCTCAAACCAGTGAAGAAAGTTCATCACCTGTGGTTTCAACCGTGGAAATTCTCGATTTTCAGGCTCAAACCAGTGAAGAAAGTTCATCACCTGTAGGTTCAACCGTGGAAATTCTCGATTTTCAGGCTCAAACCAGTGAAGAAATTCCATCATCCGTAGATCCAGCGATTGATGTCTAACCTAAACTATCTAGGCTTGAAGTATCTGAAACTCCTGAAACTTTAATAATCAAATTGCATCAAAGACATTTAAAACTTTAGGTTGCATCATAAAAATGGTTTGCACTCCCGCTGAAAACTTCAACAATTCACTGACCATTGCTTCTAAACCCAAGAATGAAGCGGGTTTAGCTCCTTTACTTTTGACTGTATTGGAATTGGTGCGTCAGTTGATGGAAGCTCAAGTAATTCGGCGCATGGAAGAGGATTTACTGAGTGAACCTGACTTAGAACGGGCAGCAGACAGTCTGCAAAAGTTAGAAGAACAAATCTTACATTTGTGTGAGATGTTTGAGGTTGACCCGGCAGATTTGAATATAAATTTGGGGGAGATTGGGACTCTTTTACCGTCTTCCGGTTCTTATTATCCAGGTCAACCCAGTAGTCGTCCTTCTGTATTAGAGCTATTAGATCGACTTTTAAATACTGGAATTGTTGTAGATGGTGAGATAGATTTAGGTATCGCTCAAATCGATCTTATTCACGCTAAATTACGTTTAGTTTTGACATCAAAACCAATTTAATCCCAATTTATCAATCATAAATTTAGGTTTAATTTATTCACAGCTTATGAGTATTCCTCTTTATTTGTACGGCATTTTTCCAAATACAATTCCTGAAACTCTTGAGCTTGAAGGATTGGATAAGCAACCTGTTCATAGTCAAGTAGTTGATGAGTTTTGTTTCTTATATTCAGAGGCTCGTCAAGAAAAATATTTGGCTTCTCGCCGTAATTTGTTAACTCATGAAAAAGTTTTAGAACAAACAATGCATGCGGGTTTTCGTGTTCTTCTCCCCCTGCGGTTTGGATTAGTGGTTAAAGATTGGGAAACCATCATGAGTCAATTGATTAATCCCCATAAAGATCAATTGAATCAATTGTTTCAAAAATTGGCAGGCAAAAGAGAGGTAAGCATTAAAATTTTCTGGGATGCTAAAGCGGAATTACAAACCATGATGGAGTCTCATCAGGATTTGAAGCAGCAGCGCGACAACATGGAAGGCAAAAAGTTGAGTATGGAGGAAGTCATCCAAATTGGACAATTAATTGAAATTAATCTCCTAGCCCGCAAACAAGCTGTAATTGAAGTTTTCTCTCAGGAGCTAAATCCTTTCGCTCAGGAGATTGTAGTCAGTGACCCTATGACGGAAGAAATGATTTACAATGCAGCCTTTTTGATTCCTTGGGAAAGTGAATCTGAATTTAGCGAACGTGTTGAAGTGATTGATCAGAAATTTGGCGATCGCTTACGTATTCGCTACAACAATTTTACTGCTCCCTACACATTTGCCCAGCTTGATTCATAGGAGTTATTACGATGCTGACGAAACTGTTACTACTGCCCATCATGGGTCCTCTGAATGGAGTTGTCTGGATTGCAGAGCAAATCCAAGAGCGGACTAACACTGAATTTGATGCCCAAGAAAATTTGCATAAACAATTATTAAGCTTGCAACTTTCCTTTGATATTGGCGAAATTGGTGAGGAAGAATTCGAGATTCAAGAAGAAGAGATTCTTTTAAAAATTCAAGCCTTAGAAGAGGAAGCACGCTTGGAACTAGAAGCTGAACAAGAGGAAGCACGCTTAGAATTAGAAGCTGAACAGGAAGACTTTGAATATCCACCTCAATTCACAGCAGAAGTTAATAAAGATCAACATCTCGTCTTGTTACCTTAGTATTGATGGGCGCAAGTAAGCCACCTCTTTTTATATTCAAAACCCTTAGAAAACGGTAATTGGGAATTATCCTCTAGGAATCCTATTTGATTGTTGAAAAATTGAGAAAGTCCAAGCCTTTCCTGATCGGTGTTACAATCTAAGTATATTGAGTAAAATTCAAATAGGATGGTTATATAACTAGTACAGAATAGCGTTAGTCAACCAACGGCTCGACTGAGATTTAGATGTGAGAGCAGTCGAACGTCCATTAAAAATACCTAAAAAGCCTGTCTCGGCTACTTTTTAGCGATTAAGAATGGTTGGTTTATTTACGCCGTGCTGTACTGGTACAATGTTTAGATGAAGTTTAAGTTGATCATAAAAAACCCGCTTTCGCGGGTCAAATGTGGAAAATGTGTTCATATTTTGCCAAATTTATCAAGATTTGAGATCTTAATATTCAACCTCAAAAGTTTGGTAATTATTCGACTCAACAAAAATATTTGAACGCACTATATTTTGAGCAGTATTTGAGTGAGGTTGACGCAATTTATGAATCGTTTTTTCTGTCGCTTCTATCTGTTGATTGAGGATATCTAAGCGTTGTTGAAGTAAACCCATCCGTTCTTTAATAGAATACATATCTCGCTGAATACGTTGTTTCTCGGTCACCATTTTATAAAGATCCAATTGACTTGATGCATCAGACTTAGGCCGAGGCATTGTGCTAATTTTAGCTCTGCTAATACTGCGATTACTAATTGTTTTCATGAAAAATACCTGAATATTTTTTATCATTATAACCAAGTTTTTGTAATTGTAAATCCCCAAATTATCTGGAAAAAAATTTATCCCTTATTTTAATGAATATGAACTTTAGGTACTTCCTAACAGCAAATATTTTTATCTAGGTGAAATATATGGAATTAGAAAATCTCTACACTTATGCTTTTTTGGAAATACCTAGCTCTCCCTTGATTTTGCCACAGGGTGCTGCTAATCAAGTAGTGCTAATTAATGGTACTGAACTTGCGGCTATTGTCGAACCGGGGATATTTTTAGAATCATTCCAAAATAATGATGAAAAAATTATCCAAATGGCTTTATCCCATGATCGAGTAATTTGTGAACTTTTTCAACAGATTACAGTTTTACCCTTGCGGTTTGGAACTTATTTTACTTCTACAAATAATCTGCTAAACCATTTAAAATCCCATGAAAAAGAATATCAAAATAAGCTAGAAAAGATCAATGGTAAAAACGAATTTACTTTAAAATTGATCCCACGAATGATAGAAGAAATAGTACCATCTGAAGGGGGAGGTAAGGATTATTTCTTAGCTAAAAAGCAACGCTATCAAAACCAAAATAACTTTAGTATTGCTCAAGCAGCAGAAAAACAAAATCTTATTGATTTAATCACCAAAGTTAATCAATTACCCGTTGTTGTTCAAGAACAAGAGGAACAAATACAGATTTACCTCTTAGTTAGTTGTCAAGATAAGACCTTACTTTTAGAACAGTTTTTAACCTGGCAGAAAGCTTGTCCAAGGTGGGATCTACTTTTAGGAGATTGTCTTCCTCCTTACCACTTTATTTAATGATTATTTATTAAGTAAGTCGGCGCAAAGAAACCAAACTATGTAAAGATAAGTAAATACGGAAAATAAATCTACTGAGGTGATTAAAATATGGGCGCTCGTTTAAGGGTATTTTTAACTCGTGAGCAAGATAAGTACAAAACGTATTAAATTCAACAAACATACTCCTTCTTAACTTTTCCTTACATAGTTATAAACTTTTCCGCCGACCTACTTAGTCTTTTCGTTAATTTTTTAACTTTATTATGAACCAGTACGACTCACTTAATTTGGTCATGTTTAGCGGCAAAGGTGGAGTTGGCAAAACTACCACTTCTTGCAGTTTTGCTCGTTATTGGGCAAAACAGTTCCCAGAAGAAACAATTTTGTTACTTTCTACAGATCCGGCACATTCTTTAGGAGATGTATTACTGACAGAAGTGAAAGATTATGCTTCACCATTAACAGATTTGCCTAATTTGAGTGTTCAGGCTTTAGATGCTGAAAAACTGCTATTAGAATTTAAGGCCAAATATAGCGAATTTTTAGAACTACTGGTTGAGCGGGGAAGTCTAGCAGACGGACAAGATTTAGCCCCAGTTTGGGATTTGAACTGGCCTGGTTTAAATGAATTAATGGGGTTACTAGAAATCCAACGTCTACTGTCTGAAAAAAAAGTAGATCGCATAGTAGTTGATATGGCTCCTTCTGGTCATACCTTAAACCTATTGCGATTGAAAGATTTCTTAGATGTGATTTTAAATTCATTAGAGTTATTCCAGAAAAAGCATCAGGTGATCACAGAAACTTTGACCAGAAAAAACTATACTCTTGATGAAGTTGATGACTTTTTGGCTGATCTAAAATTTCAATTAGCAGAAGGGAGACGACTGCTACAGGATAATCAATTTACAGGTTGTATAGTTGTCGCCATTTCTGAACCTATGTGTTTTGCCGAAACCGAGCGATTCATAGAAAGTTTAAAAAACTTAGATGTTCCCTATGCGGGAATAATAATCAATCGAATTTTGGCAAATTCAGATACAGAGCTAGACCGCTATGCAGAACAGCAAAACTTCATCAATAAATTCCTCAAAATTTCCCCAAATAAACCCGTTTTCATAGTACCACAACAGCAATTCCCACCTTTAGGTGGGTTAGCATTAGATAATCTAGCAGGACAAATTCAAAATATTGATCAAGTGGAACTCGCTTCTCCACCACCAATTCAATGGCCGACTAAAATTTTACCAAGCTTTACTGATTTTGTAGCGGAAGGCTGTCAATTGATTGTTGTCGGTGGCAAAGGAGGAGTTGGTAAAACCACAGTGTCAGCAGCCATGGCCTGGGCTTTTGCTAATCGTTATCCTGATAAAAACATTCGCGTAATTTCCATAGATCCTGCTCATTCCTTGGGAGATGCTTTTGGTGAAAAATTAGGACATGAACCAAAATTATTAGCTCCCAATTTAAGTGGACAAGAAATCAATGCTGAGAAAATATTAGATCAATTTCGTGCCGATTATCTTTGGGAATTGGCGGATATGATTAGTGGTGAAGGAACAGAAGCAGACGCAACAATAAATATTGCCTATCTTCCAGAGGCTTGGCGGCAGATTATGTCTCAAGCTTTACCAGGTATTGATGAGATGCTATCCCTAATCACCATCATGGATTTATTAGACAGCAACCAGCAAGATTTGATTATTCTAGATACAGCACCCACAGGTCATCTTCTGCAATTTTTGGAAATGCCAACTGCATTAGGAGATTGGTTATCTTGGATATTTAAGTTATGGATGAAATATCAGAATGTCTTGGGTCGAGTTGATTTCATTGGGCGGTTGCGAAATCTGCGCCAACAAGTGGTTAAAGCTCAGAAGAAATTAAAAAACCCAAAGCATACCCAATTTGTGGGTGTAATTCAGGGAGAAGCGGCAATTATAGCTGAACATATTCGCTTAACAGAATCTCTAAAAACCATAGGAATTCAACAGCGTTATGTGGTACAAAATCGCTACACTCAAGATGTAGAGATTGAGAGCAGCTTATTTTCACAGCAAACAATTATTCGCTTACCTAAGTTACCCAGATCTGTCGAACCCATTGCCAGAATTCAAGGTGCCGCCAATCTTTTATTTTAAGTGGATAATGTAGCCAAGAACAATACCTTGTCCAAATCGAAAAAAGTCTTGATTTGTAGGTTGGGTTGAGGTACGTTCACGAAGTGTGGCGTATCCCTGCGCTCGCCGGAGGCATCAGCCATAAACCAACATGAGCGTCGGGTTGCGCTGTCGCTTAACCCGACCTACAAAAAATGGACAAGGTATTGCCAGAAACAATGGTTTTTTTAGAGTCAATTTTTGGAGGAATCTGATGAGTGATTTATTCAAGGGATTTGAGCAGTTAGTGGAACTGGTAAAAGCTCTAGAAGAAAAAGCAGAAAACGGAGAAATCAAGACCAATGTCCAGTTTAACTCCCGACCCCTAAGCAGTATTCCCAGAACAGGAAATATCCCTCGTACCAGTAATATGGGGGGTAATATGGGCAGTATGGGTAATGATGTGGGTACAAGTCGGATGAACACTCAATCCCCCCCAGCTTCTGGTGCAGGTCCCTCAGATCCAGTTGTTCCTCCCGATCCTACTTCAGGTATTGCTCTTAAAGATATCGGTGGACTGAGCGAAATTCTTAAAGAACTCAAGGAACTGATTGCTATTCCTTTAAAACGCCCTGACCTCCTCGCCAAATTGGGACTAGAACCCACCCATGGCGTACTGTTGGTTGGTCCTCCAGGCACCGGTAAAACTCTCACCGCCCGGGCTTTAGCTGAAGAACTGGGCGTTAACTACATTGCCATTGTCGGTCCAGAAGTCATCAGTAAATATTACGGTGAAGCGGAACAAAGACTGCGCGGTATCTTTGAAAAAGCCGCCAAAAATGCTCCCTGTATTATTTTTATTGATGAAATTGATAGCCTCGCCCCAGACCGCAGTGCCGTAGAAGGGGAAGTTGAAAAGCGTCTGGTTGCCCAATTATTAGGCTTGATGGATGGTTTTTCCCATAGCCCAGGGGTGATTGTTCTCGCGGCTACCAACCGCCCTGACCACCTTGACCCAGCCCTGCGACGACCGGGAAGATTTGACCGAGAAGTGCAGTTTCGCATTCCTGATATCAACGGCCGCAAAGAAATCCTGCAAATTCTCACCCGTTCCATGCCCTTGGATAACACGGTTGACCTCGATTTTATCGCCGAGCGGGCGGTGGGATTTGTGGGGGCTGATTTGAAGGCCGTTTGTCAAAAGGCGGCTTACACAGCTTTGCGTCGTCAAGTTCCTTCTATAGAGGTGCAAGCGCCAGAAAACATGACGGTTATTCAAACTGATTTTTTGCAGGGACTAAAGGAAATCAAACCAGCTGTACTTCGCAGTGTGGAAGTTGAAGTTCCCCAAGTTGCTTGGGATGATATTGGTGGTTTAGAGAATATTAAGCAAACCCTGCGAGAATCTGTAGAAGGGGCGCTACTTTATCCAGAACTTTATCTACAAACTAAGGCTATAGCTCCCAAGGGGATTTTGCTATGGGGTCCTCCGGGAACTGGCAAAACTTTATTAGCCAAGGCTGTGGCTTCCCAGGCCAGGGCTAATTTTATTGGTGTCAACGGACCAGAGTTACTGACTCGTTGGGTGGGCGCTAGTGAACAAGCAGTGCGGGAATTATTTGCCAAGGCGCGACAAGCAGAACCCTGTGTGATATTTATTGATGAAATTGATACCTTAGCCCCAGCACGAGGAACTTACAGTGGTGATTCTGGCGTGAGTAACCGGGTAGTAGGGCAATTATTAACTGAGTTAGATGGTGTAGAAGTCGGTGCAAGTATTCTGGTCATTGGGGCGACAAACCGTCCTGATGCTCTTGACCCAGCGTTATTACGGGCGGGCAGGTTAGATTTACAACTTAAAGTAGATTTACCTGATTTGGCCAGTCGTTTAGATATTTTGCAGGTCTATACTCAGGGACGACCATTATTAGACGTGAATTTAACATATTGGTCTGAAGTCACAGAAGGCTGGAATGGCGCTGATTTAGTATTGCTGTGCAATCAAGCTGCTGTGGAAGCTATTCGCCGTTTCCGAGGGCAAGGACAGACAGATCCTGCTGATATCAGAATTACTAATAATGATTTTGAATATTCTCATCAGGTTTTAGTCAGTCAACGTCATGCTTAGTTAGATTCTCACTGTTACCCCCGGCTGCAAGGAATTTGTCCGGGGGTCACAAAACATAGAAAAGTAAGTGCAATGACCATACTACTGGTAATTGTTTTTAGCCTCGCTACAACTGGATAGAATTGTTATGAGTTGATTTGTTATGAGTTGATTTAGCGATCGCTTTACAGCAGTTTCCGATATTATGGGGTAAAGACAAGATACGCGCAAAATTTAGCACGACGTAAAGTTTTGTAAAGTATTCATGTATTTATGCCTTTCAAACATTGCTTAGTTTGAGTCAATTTAGGCAATGTATAATGAAGAGAGAAACAGATCATAAGGCTTTCAGCCATTCTTACCCAACCACCCCAACTTCCCTTTTCGGCAAAGATGATTTCTCACCCTCATCCCCCTGTAAAAGTAGCGTCAAAGCGAGAGCGGGAATATTTGCGTCCACAGGATTAAAAGCCGCAGCCGAGAATGGTAATGCTCTTTTTAGCACAATTGACACCTTTTTGATTTGGCATTTAACAGGTGGTACAGAAGGCGGTTTGCATATCACTGATGTTACCAACCCACCTTCCGCACCCTAAACTGTCACACAACGAAAAATGGTCGTTTGGGGATTTGAGATTGGCGAACTGCTTGCAGCAGCGCTTCGCTATCGCCACCTAAGATTCCAACAATTTTGTATCAAAATTATCATCAAAGGTATTCAAAAATCCGAAATTACCGATTGTGACACTGGGGGGTGCGGAATGTCGGTTACAGATAACGGTGGTGTTTATTTTGTCCCTGCTTTTTCTGGGTTATTTGCTCCCTATTGGCGCAATGATGCTAGGGGTGTAATTGTGGGTATGACTAGCTACACAAATAAAGGTCATATTGCCCGTGCGGTGTTGGAAGCTACAGCATGGCAGACTCGTGAAGTTTTGGATGCGATGAGAGAAGACGCGCAGGTAAATTTAACTGCTTTGAAGGTAGATGGAGGGATGGTTTATAACAACCTGCTAATGCAATTTCAAAGCGATGTGTTAGGTGTGCAAGTGATTCGTCCCCAGGTATCAGAAACTACTGCTTTAGGGGCAGCTTATGCTGCTGGGTTGGCGACTGGTTTCTGGAGTAGTCTGGAGGAGTTAGCTGATAATTGGCTTTTGGATCAGACTTGGGAAGCGAAGATGGATGCTGTGGAGAGGGAAGGTTGTTATCGGCTTTGGAAGAAGGCGGTTACTAAAACTTTTGATTGGGTGTAATCAGTTGCAAGGGCAGATTTACCATGCCCCTACAATTTAGGATAATTTATATGGATGCACTCAAGTCAATACGTTTATGCAAATCTATCTTCAGTATATGCCTTTATGGATCGGGGTCTAACTGTTTGCCAGGGATATCGAGGTTGTAACTTGTTTAACGGGAAACTACCAAGACGATTTTCAATATGATCTTTTTCTCTGTCAGTGATGTTGAACATGGTGTAAACAGTTTCATCAATTTGGTTAAGAGCATTGAAAAAATCGGATTCAACTTCTTGAAAATCAGCAAATCGCTGGCGATAGTTTTGCATCAAAGTGGTATAATCTTGAGGCACATTCAATTTTTGAATGGTTGCCTTAGAAATAGTTTCATCAGTGCTATTAGTTAAGAGTAAATAAACTAATTCTGCTAAATCAGCATCAACCAGTTCTAGTGAAAACAAATCTGCGCGAATACAGTTACCATCCAAGGTTAATTCTTCTGCTAATACGTCTTCTGTACTCCAGCTAGAAAAGTTTAAACCCAAACGGCGATCGCTCAACCTGTAGCGACTTGTGACAATTTGCTTTTCTACTTCTGATAATAGCCACTCATTGGGATTGTTTCTGGCAATACTAGCTAAACGAGCTAGATTATTATACCCATCTACTAATTGCTGTTCTATATCAGAGGGTAAATTTCTCACCCAGGGTAAAGCTTCAAGAGTTCGAGGATATATAGTAGTCCGTGACGAACCTTCTAGAACTGCTGTACGCATTTTTATTAAAGAATAGAAACGTACTAACTTACTATTAATAAAAGCAGCTATAGATTCGGCAGCAGGTCCATCTATTTTAGGAAGCGCAAGAATTACTGTGTTGTGAGCGGCAATATCTTGTGTATACACAACTGATGAAAATAATGCTTTTGTAAGAGTTGGAACAGCTATAAATGTTGAATGTATCCTATCTCTCCAAATACTAGGTTTTTGAACATCTTCAAGATTTATCCATCCTTCAGGTTCTCCATACCAACCAATTGACAAGTTTCTACCTTTAAGTATTTGGATTGAACGATTGCCTGTAGAGCTTTCAGTAACTTGTGCATTTTTACCTACCTGAATTCCGTAAGTGAACCAAAATGGGCGGTTATTTCCACTTGTTTGTTTTGCAACGGCTTCTTTTAACTCAACAACCTTTCCACCATTACCGTTTGGATAAAGTTTTTTTAATATTGGAACATCATGAGGATGCAGCAATGGCAACAAATAATCTCCCCACAAACCTTCTGTGGGATTACTTGGATCAATAGCAGTAATTCTTGGACTAATTTTAGCATCAAAGAAATCTGCATATCGCACTTTTACAGGTAAGTCCTGTTGTAGTAGTAATGATGCTAGTTGGTGTAAACCACCCTGTATTAACACAAAAAAAGTAAAAATCAATACTTGCTCATTTTTACCCCAATTAGAAGGAACATAAACTTCAATTTCATCATCTTCTTGGGCTGATGTTTTTTCAATTACTAACAACATCGGAATTACATTTGCATCCCACTGTTTTCCAGCAAATTCTAGCCAAACTATTTTTCTTAATGCTGCATTTTGTCTGGGATAAAGAAGTTTCCAAACCTTTGCGGCTGCTTCTGAATTAGCATAGCCACCACTTACCACCATGCCTAAAAAACCACCCGGTTCTAGCCATTTTGTCAAAGAACGATAGAGAAAAACTAAACCTGTGTCGGCATTTTGTCCCCAGACTTGTTGCCATAGTCCTTTCATTTCCTCGCCATATTTTACCCGTTCTGCACGAATATAAGGCGGATTTCCGAGAATGTATTTCCACTGACTGCGATCGCGTTCCAATGATCCAGGAGATAAGAAATCTTCTCCTAAAATCGAAACCAAATCATCATCCCGAAGCAAACTGTTTAAGTTATAAACATAAATATTGGGAATATCTGTTTGATTTCTAGAAGGTTTAAATCTTATCATTGCCCACATTAATTGAAAGTGGCTGATAAAAGCAGCAAATGGATTCAGATCAAACCCCCAAACATTTTTTTGTAGTTCTTGCAATACAAAATCTACATCTAAACCTCTTGCTTTTGCATCTTCTAAACAGCGATGAACATAGCGTACGAGAAATGAACCACTGCCACAAGATGGATCTAGTAATTTTCCTTCTTCGTGCCTGAAAACTGTTTGTTCTAATAACCAATCAACAATGGTCGGAGGTGTATAAAATTCTCCTAAGCGTTTCCGTTTAGCAGCAGGTAAAAATGCTTGATAAATGTCTCCTAAAATTTCTTCAGATAAACCCGAAAAATCATAAGCATTAAATCGGAGAATCAGACGTTGTAAGGCTTCATTTAATGCTCCATTGGTTTCATAAATCCAATCAAACACATTTTGTTCAAATGGCTCATGATACAGCCGCCCCAAATCCTCAGCAACCAGTTTTACTAATGCCTTTGCATCTCCAATTAGGTGATCAACAAACGCTGACCAATCTTGTGGACCACCATTAGAAAGTCGTCGTCTATTGGTTAATCCCAAATCTTCTACCAATCGTAGAAATAAAACTCGTGCAATCAATACAGCTACAGAATCAGCTGCAAATGCCTCCTTAATTCTTTCTTGCGTTTGTTTATCTTTTGCATTGATTTCTCGCCCATATTGAGCTTCAAACTGGGGTAAAATATCCTCACATAAATGCCTTTCAAAATTAAATTTACGCTTGAGGCGCATCATTGCTCGATCTCTACTATCTGTCGTCGCAGATGCTAAATTGCCCTCAGCTTCTTTTTCTTGCTGCTTAAAATATTCATAATTTCTACTTAAGTCTGCAATAACACCTTCTGCGGCAGCGTTTAATTCTGTAAAACTAATTTGTAAATCTCGCCGCAATTGATTTAAAGTATCATTTGCATCAAGTTTTAAATAAATATAAGGTAGGTTTCCCTCAATAAAAGTTTGCCATTGATTATTGTGAGATGCTTGTGAATAAGAAATAAATTTGAGTGTTTCTCTTAATTCTTCAAAAGTAATATTAGATAAATAAATTGGATTTTCTAATTCTTGAACAGCGTCACCTGTTGGCATAACAATCCAAAGATAGTGAGCCGTCAGAAATACAACATAGCGAGTTAAACCTTCAACATATTTGCGCTTTTGATTCCATAGCTTTTGTCGTCCGGTTTCTGTAGTCAGTTCTTTATCATCTTTTTTTAAATCACCCACAACCCAAGCAATTTTTTCATGGGTTAAAAGCTTAATATCTGCATACCCTCCTCCAGCTGCATCCTCTGTGACAACATGATCTTTAGGATAATCAAGCAATCCTGCCAAAAAATCTCTGACATCTGGATTGTAGGATCTTTCCGGCCTATTCCACTCTAAAGCCAGCCATTTTTCTAATGGGTTCAGGTGTTGTTTTGGTGATCTACTATTTTTAGGCACAGTCTAACCTCTTTATATTTCAGTGATGATTGATATTCTAATATACAACAGATTAGTATTATGCGATTTGCTTGCAGCGGCACTTCGCTATCGCTTATCCTTTCCCTTCTCTCTCAATAAGCGATCGCTACTAAAAAATATCACTGAGTAATTGTAAATGTTGCTGCACAGGCGCAATAGTATTAGCAACAATCATCCCACTAGCAGCCACAGCCGGCAACCCAATCCCCGGAAAAGTCGAATCTCCACAACACAACAACCCCGATAAAGGAGTATTCCCACCAGGAAATAAACCCTTCCCTGCCGCTATAGCTGGTCCATAACTACCATGATGACGACGCAAAAATCGCCCATGAGTGAGGGGAGTACCTACCAAACTAACTTCGCAACGGGAACGAATATCAGGAATAATTCTTTCTAAAGCTTGCCACATCACCTTTGCACGTTCTTGTTTTAACAACGCATATTCTTCGCTATTGCGTTCTTTCCCTTGCCAAATAGCATAAGGTTCATTACCAGGAGTATAAACGTGAATTACGTGCTTACCCACTGGTGCTAAAGACGAATCAAGAACTGAAGGAATAGATACAACTACCACATTTTGCGGTGCAGTTACCCCTTTGTCCCAATCGTTAACTACAATGTAGTGAATACCCAGATTTTCAGGCAATCCTGCTGCATCAATACCTAAATGCAGGTGCATAAAACTATCACACTCAGGTATTGCTTGTTGCTTTTCTGCATACCGTTTAGGTAAAGCACCTTCAGGAATGAGTTTGAGGGTATCCCAAACAGAAGCATTAGAAACAACAGCTTTACTGGCTCGGATTTCTTGACCACTCCGCAGACGTACCCCGACAGCACGGTTATTTTCTACTAAAACTTGCTCCACATGAGCATTCAAAACTAACTTACCACCATGTTTAGTCAACCCCCGTACCAGTGCATCAACTAATGCACCACTTCCCCCAATCGGATAATCTAACTGCACATGAGGACGATACCAATCTGCAAACATGAAAGCCACTTCTGCGGCAATTGTCCCATCTGCGGGTAATCCAGATAACAGGAAGCAAAGCAAATCTAACCAGTTACGAATAAATGGATCTATGATTACACCATCAATAATGTTAGAAAAAGACCCTGTTAATTTGATGACGTTAGCGGCCTGTTGCAGTAAAGCTGGGGCAAATTTACCCATAGTTAACACCGCACCTAAATCGTAGCGTAAGGCAGAGGGTGGGAGAGCAGTGGCACTCTTACCCAAAGGTGTCATAATTTCCTGGAGTTTGCGCCATTGTGCTACAGCTTTATCTCCCCGCAGTTGTTGCAATATTTCACAGAATTGGTCAGCACCAACTTGAGCATCAAAGTAGCCTTCTGGTAAATAACAACCCCAGGTATTGTAATTGACGCAGGGTAAATCTTCGCCAATAGCATCTAAAACTTGACGTAAGGGATTAGGTGAAGGGGTATAAGATAAACCAGAATATAAAGAAGGTCCAGACTCAAACTTGTAGCCATTGCGTTCAAAAGCATGAGCCGCACCACCGGCAATGGAGTGGCTTTCTACTACTGTGACATCAATTCCATAGCGTGCCAAGAGTGCAGCGCAACTCAATCCGCCAATACCGCTACCAATTACGACTACTTCTGTGTTGCTCATAAAGAATGCTTGATGACTGGGCTTTTTCAAAAATCATAGATAATGGATTTATTCTCAATTCTCGTCAACTTTGGTTAGCAGTAGGTTAGCTGGAAAAATTCAAATCATGTAACGGTATGTAAGGTTGATTCAATCCGTTATTGTTGTTGAGTTTTAGCAATTTTACAAAACCCAATATATTTGGATTTTATCACACGAACCTATTTACCTATTGATGATTCATGTCAACAAGAATAAAAATTTTATCCATTTGAATGTGTTTTCATAAAAAATTACAATTTTACTTTTGTTATATCTGGCTTTATTTTAGCATTTTAGTCATCTCCTAAAAGGGTTGCAGCATAACCATACTTATTTTGATGATTCTTATTTAACCATCTTTTAACAGCCGCATTTTCACAATCTTGTTTTTGATGTCCATCTTGTTTTTTAATAAATTCTGGTTCTAAATTAATTACTTGTTTTTGATTAGGAGAAACTACAATGGGTGTGACACAGCCATGAAAATAAGTTGTAGTTCCATTTCGATGATTACGAAAATTACAATGAGGGCAACTAATTTTCTTAGATGAGAAATATTCTGTCCCATCTAAAGCGATTAAAATTTCTTCATCTAAGTAGACAAACTTTTTCAAAACTCCATTTTTATTTAACCATTCTATAGACCTCTTGAAAAGTCATAAAGAATATTTAAATTCACCTGATGTCTAATGACCAAGTTGAGCTTTAGCCTGTTGCCACAGGGCATCTAATTCTTCTAAACTATAATCTGTCAACGGACGTTCAATTACAACCTCCATTTTTTGTAACCGTTGAATAAATCGCTGACTTGTCCCTTGTAAACCCGCACTAGGATCAAGTTTATGCCATCTGGCAATTTGAATAATGGCAAATAGTAAATCACCTAATTCCGATTCTTGTCTTTCTTTGGTTTCTTCAGCTAAAGCCTGTTGAAATTCCCCTAACTCTTCGTGAAATTTTCCCCAAACTTCATCTACATTATTCCACTCAAAACCAACTTTAGCAGCTTTTTCAGATATCTTCATCGCCGCATTTAAGGGCGGAAGACTGCGACGATAACGATTCAATTTATCACTGAGTTTTTGCTCTTCTACAGTTTCTCCTTTTTCCGCTGCTTTGATGGTTTCCCAATTTTTGTGTACCTCTTCCATATTTGCCACAGTCACATCAGCAAATACATGAGGATGACGACGTATTAACTTTTGAGCAATACCCTCAGCTACTTCTTGCAGAGAAAAATCACCCGCTTCACTGGCAATTTGCGCCTGTAATACTACTTGTAATAATAAATCACCTAATTCTTCAGAAATAGCCTTTTTATCCCCAGTTTGAATTGCATCTACCACCTCATAAGCCTCCTCAATCACGTAAGGAGTCAGGCTTGACGGGGTTTGTGCCAAATCCCAAGGACAACCTTGAGGCGATCGCAATTTCGCCACCACATTTATTAACTCTTGTAATGCCTCTAAAGTCTGATTAACTTCCATATTTTTACCGCTTTTTGACACTGCGACGACTGGGGCTAACTTTACGTTTCTTAATTTTGCCACGGGGGAGTAAACCTTGAATACCCTGTTTTTGATATCGCTTATAACCGGAAACAGTCCAATCACTACAAGAATGACTCATTGCACCGAGTTCACAGCCGACAAAGAGGGCAAAAAATTCTCCATAATACATATAGATGGTCTTCCCCACAGTTCCCCACCGTTCTCCCCAATTCCAAGCCACATTTCCCAACTTGGTGAAAATCATCACCACCACAATGGCTACCAAGGCTAAAAAAGTCGTCAGATACACCACCCGTAAAGTTGTGCCAATAATCGGACCGTGAGATAAAAAAGAGCGATGTCGCAGACTTTTTTGATAAGGTAGCCAAATCCATCGCAGAAAACCCCAACGCTGAAATTGACGGGAGTAAATATCCAAATCGGGACCAAACATCAGCCCCCCAAACATAAACCCACCCGCCACTAACAAAGTCATATTACTGCTGTGAGTGGAAATCAGCGTTATACTCGCCACTACAGGCATAGACCAGATAGTAATGCGATCATGCGTTTGACCAGAGGGCATCTTAGAAAATTAAAAGTTCAAAATTAAAAATTAAAAATTTTAGTCCTGAGTCAGTATAGCTCAATACCGTTTAAATCAAGCTTTCCCAGCTCTAAAAAAAAGTTTATCAAAAGACTTGCAAAATTTGGCAAGGCTATGCTATATTGATTGAGTGAAAGAAACGGGCGGTTAGCTCAGTTGGTAGAGCGCCTGCCTTACAAGCAGGATGTCATCAGTTCGAGTCTGGTACTGCCCATTTAAAATCGAAATTCTCTTTGCATGGCAGTTTACAACTAGTTGTAAACTGCTAAAACATTTTTTGGCTAAATTTTTAATTAGATTAATCTTAACCCACCTTCGCTAACTTCCCACTGGAAACCCGCGCAGGTGGGTTTTTTCATGGCTGGCTGCTTCTCTAATTTCAGATAAGCAAGGCTTGTCTTTAACATCAATTATTTTTTTGTCAAGTTCTATTGACACTTTGTAACAATCTTGTTATATTAATTTACATAAAGTAACAAACCCAAGAAAAAACATTATGTATACCACAACTAATGAAAAAGGCATTCTTAACAACTACGCCAAAGAACCCAAACTTTACTACGCAGAATTTCCTACAAAAGCGCAACAAAGCACCTATGCCTTTCAAGGTGTAGTAGCAATATTATTTTTAACTTCTATAGTTCTAATTACCTTGGGGGTTAGCTAAAATTTCCCGCTTCGGTATTTGTATCTAATCGTCATTCAAATTTTCTCCTAATTAACCCTGGTCAGTTTCGCCAGGGTTTTTTATTGCTGAGTTAAAAAATCTTGTGTAATCTGGTTTTTAAAATTCGAGTTTCATCTTCATAAATTTATTTTTACTCGCTAATTTTTTGAGGAATGAGATAAATTATTCCGGAAACAATTGTTAAGATTACAGATATCCAAAAGGCAATTAAAACCGGAGTTTGCCAAGTTGGAGATAAGGGGGAAATTAGTAGAGATATGGCGATGATTTGACTAACCGTTTTCAGTTTACCCCAAATATTTGCACCAGTAATAGTAGTTTGATTAACTCGCCAACCTGCGATCGCTAATTCCCGTGCTAAAATTATAAACACTGCCCAAGCTGGAATTTTTCCCAATTCTACCAATACTAACAATGGTGCAAGTACCAATAATTTATCTACTAAAGGATCAAGAAACTTACCTAACTCGCTAATTTGGTTAAGTTTTCTGGCTAAATATCCATCTAACCAATCAGTTAACGCTGCAATTAAAAATATTGTCAAACATATCCACTTTGCTTGATTTGTGGGATTGTATAAACCGTAAAGTAAAAAAGGTATTCCTAGCAGTCGAGAAAAAGTAATCCAATTAGGTAGAGTCATGACAATTTAAAATTACAAACCAAAGCTAATTATATAACCGTATGCAATTGAATGAGGAACAAAATTTATATTGGGAAAGGGAATAAGTAATTTTCCAAGTCCATTCTTTCTTCTTTCTTCTTTCTTCCCTCCTGACTCCTGACTCCTCTATTACAAATCTTTGATTATTTTCACAGCAGAGATTCCTGTGAATATTGCCACCAATAACCAGGTAATAGCTAATCCCGCAACTTCCCCTAAAAATAAATTGGTACTTCTGTGCAAAAATAAACCTACAGTTGAACCAATGGGGATAGCTATCATCCAAATCATCATATTCACAAATATCCATTTCCATGCTGAAGAAAATGATGGAGGAATAGCTAACCACCATTGTGATATACCAATTAATAAACCACCAATACCACCAATAATAATTCCCGCAAAAAGTCGCGTGGGTAGAAACGGAGAATTAGTCACAGTCCAACCCAAAACACCAATCCCCATTGCGGCAATAATTACCCAGGGAAAAAGGGTAGATAATACCCACTTTACAGGAGAAATTATTTTTCTGAGCAGATAACTTTGGGGGATAGCAATTGTTAAACTCCCGATAGCAGCTTCCATGAGACTCATATCTGGTTTTTCACTAATCTCAATCATTAATAAACTAAATAAAAAACCCAATGAAGTAGCAAAAATCCATTTTAATGTAAAATTTAGAATTCGATATTTAGGTTTAACAGGTGATAATTGCATTATAATTTCTTTAATTTTAATGGTCTAAGGGCTTGAGTATCAAACATCTTTAAAAAAGCCTGACGACGCTGATAAGGTGATTCGGGAATAATGTAACCCCATAAACTTTCCCAATAGAAGAAAGAGAACCCAGCAAACTTTTGATTACGGACTATTTTCACCTGTTCCTTAACTTGATCAATATCTACAGGCTTTAATAAATTTCCTGTTGATATCCCAATAGCCACGGGAATTTTTTTCATGGCTGATTTTATTGCTGGTTTAGATATTTCTTGAATAAAAGAGTTTTTTTCACGGCGATATACTTGTAAAATCAACTCATCTATCAGATCTTTTTTCACCCAATTTTCCCAATCTTGTAAATAGTATTTATAAGCAAAATATTGTGAATTCGGAGAAAGAGATATTTTGGCATAGGGTTTAATTGCCTTTACAGACTTAAAAATACTGTCCATAAATGCAGTAATTTTATTAGCCCTCCAACGCATCCATTTGGGGTCAAAAGGATTAATAGGTGGTGTTTTTCCTTGATGTTCTTTTTGATAAAGTTGTATAGTAAAAGCATCATAACCAAACTGTACAGGCATTCCAAAATGATCATCAATTTGAATGCCATCTACATTATAATTTTTGATAACTTCTAAAATTAAACCGCGGATAAAATTCTGGACTTCTGGATGTAAAGGATTTAACCAAGCTTGCTTATAAACTCCATTGATCATATCTTCTATTAAATTTTCAGATATAGATTCTACACCCTTTTGTCCAATAGTTAACCAGTCTGGATGTAGTTTAGCTAAAGCAGAATCAGGAGGAGTCATTAACCCATATTCAAACCAAGGCATTATTGTCAAATTTTTACTTCTGGCTAATTTTACTAACTTGGCTAAAAAATCATTCTTACCATGAATAAAATTCAGCAAAGGTTGACTATCTGAACCTGTATTTTTTTTTGCTAAAGGACTTTTATAAAAGGTGTAACCTCGATTCCAAACTACTGGATAAATGGTATTAAAATTAAGTGCGGCTAATTGATTTATAGCCCTTTCAATACCCCAAGGAATATAAAATACACCACTAGCAACATTAGTCAGCCAAACACCACGAATTTCTGTAGTTACAGGTAGAGAATTTGAATTTTGAGTATAATCAGGATTTGCAGAAATTGGAAATATTGTTAAACTAATGACAAATCCCAAACACAAAAAATACACAAAAAACCGCCGTAATACAGAATTCATTAGTTAAATAAGTCTAGATTGCTAATATCTATATAACTACAAAATCCAATTTTATTGTCGGGATTAGATAAAGATATGAATATTTTTTGATAAAACAAGGAACAGAGAAGAGGGAACAGGAAACAGGGAACAGAAAAATATTGATTCTTCATTCTGACTCCTGACTCCTGACTCCTTTCTTAGAATCTTTCTACACCTGAGAATTGTTGAATAGATGCTTTAGCTGCTTCTCCACAAGTGCGAGGTGTGGGAAAAATCTTGCCAGGATTTGCCAAACCTTGGGGATTAAATACCTGTCTTACCCATTGCATTGTTTCTAAATCAGCTTCACTAAACATATCGGGCATATAGCATTTCTTATCAGCACCAATACCATGTTCACCGGAAATACTTCCACCTACTCTTACACATAGCCTGAGAATTTCTCCTCCCAATTCTTCGACTTTTTCCAATTCTCCATGTACAGAATTATCAAATAAAATTAATGGATGTAAATTACCATCTCCAGCATGAAAAACATTAGCAATAGGATAACCATATTCATAACTTAATCTCTCAATTTCCTGGAGAACATAAGGTAATTGAGTGCGAGGAATTACCCCATCTTGCACATAATAATCTGGGCTAATATGTCCCGCTGCGGCAAAAGCTGCTTTTCTACCTTTCCATAATTTTAATCTAGTTTCTGGGTCACTAGCACTAGTAACATTTCGCGCCCCATTCTTTTTGCAAATTTCTATAACTCGCTGTTTATTGGCAGAAACTTCTACTTCTAAACCATCAATTTCTACTAACAAAATAGCCGTCGCATCACGAGGATAACAATTAGTAGCAACAACATCTTCTACGGCATTGATACTAATATTATCCATCATTTCCATGCCACCGGGAATAATCCCCGCGCTGATAATATCAGAAACAGTGGCAGCCGCAGCATCTACGCTGGTAAAATCTGCTAGTAATACACAAATAGATTCCGCACTTTTGAGAATTTTTAAAGTGATTTCTGTGGCAATTCCTAATGTTCCTTCTGAACCGACAAATACACCTGTTAAATCATAACCCGGCATTTCAGGAATTTGTCCACCAACATCAACTATTTCACCGTCAGGAAGCACAAGTTTTAAGCCTAAAACATGATTTGTTGTCACACCATATTTTAAACAATGGACTCCCCCAGAATTTTCGGCAATATTGCCACCAATGGAACAAATAATTTGACTAGAAGGGTCAGGTGCAAAATAAAAACCAGCGCCGCTAACGGCTTGTGTCACCCAACTATTAATTACTCCTGGTTGCACTACAGCCCGTTGATTTTCTAAATCAATACTGAGGATTTGTCGCATTAAAGAAGTGACAATTAAAACGGAATTTTCCGTTGGTAAAGCCCCACCAGATAAACCTGTTCCTGAACCTCTCGCAATAAATGGAACGGAGAATTGATTGCAAATTTTGACAATTTCTGATACTTGTTCTGTGGTTCTGGGTAATACTGCAACTGGGGGACGTTGTTTATAGCTGGTTAAACCGTCGCATTCATAGGTGAGAAGTTCTTCTTTGCGTTGAACTACACCTTTTTCACCAACTACAGCGACAAATTTTTTGATAATAGGTTTCCAGTTGATTTGTTTTTTATCTTGGGTAAGCATAGATTTTTTTATTGTTGGGATAGTACAATATTGATTTAAGTTTTTGTTATTATATCACATAACAGGCAATTTTTTAAAATTTTGTGTATAATAAATATAGCATATTCATTAACAACAATTCAGAAAAAATGAGTATTGTAATTACAGAAGACACATTAAAAACAATTTCCATGTCTGAAGATGAATTACTCCTGGAAATAGCAATTATGTTATTTCAACAAGAAAAATTTACTCTTGGACAAGCGAGTAATTTTGCGAAAATGAATCAATTACAACTTCAAAAAATCTTAGGTAGTCGTCAAATCTCTCCCCACTATGATCTAGCAGAGTTGAAAGAAGATATTGATAGTTTAGAGGCTAATAACTGGCTATGATTATTGTTAGTAATACTTCGCCTATTAGTAATTTAGCCGCTATTGGACAGCTTAATTTATTACAAAAACTTTATGGCAATATTATGATACCTATTATGGTCTATCAAGAAATTATTGCTTCTGGACAAACTGATCCAGCGACCCTTGCAATTCAAAATTTAGACTGGATTAAGATTTATCCTACCACCAATGAAACCTTACTAAAACAATTGCAAATAATTCTTGATCCTGGTGAAGCTTCTGCAATTACTCTGGCTGTTGAATTCAATGCAGATCGTTTAATTATTGATGAAAGAAAAGGCAGAAATGAAGCAAAAAAACAAGGTTTAAAAATAACTGGTATTTTAGGTATTATTTTAGCTGCTAAAGAAAAAGGATTTATTGACTTAGTTCAACCACTTTTAGATGATTTAATGGTTAATGGCTTTTGGCTTAATAAATCTTTATATCATGAAGTATTAGTATTAGCTAATGAGAAAAATACTTAATTTTTACTATTGTATCACATAAGATATCGGTACACTTTTAACGAAAAAAGCAATTAAGTCTGAGGTATCAACAATTATTTCTTGATTCATGATTTTATATTAAAATAGTTGACTTTAATATAAAATATCATCAATATGTTCTGCATAGTTAGTAGATAATTCTGCTTGTTGATCTTTGATTATAAATTCAGGGTCAGGATTAGGAATTTCTAAACTTCCACAGAGTTCCCAAGTTTTAGTTTTGATTAAATTTGATGGTTCTACCGCTAAATATGCTTCCAAGGCTTTAAGCAAAATATTTTGTAAAGAATCAGATTGATTTTGCAATTGATTCATTAATTGATCAGGAATCTCTAATGTAACTTTATTCATGGTGATTGAGAAATAAAAATCCGTTTTATCAAAATTATACCATCATTTATATTTTAGATCAACAGAGTTTAAACCGTTAACTAGGACTAATGCAAAGTTGATCTGCGTTGTCTATGATGGAATTGTCATGGAATGTCCAGAGAATGAGGTGGAACGTTGGATAATTACCTCCTGATCTGGAGCATAGATTAATAAATTAATTTTACTGCGCTGGATGGCAATTTAGAAGATTGGCTTTTGAAAATGTTTCATAATATTTTAGGGCTTTTGGAAAATTTATATTATCAATGCACCCTTCCCAAATCTATATCTTAATAAGCCTCACCTCCCATAGTCGTAACCAGGTGTATAAATGGTATAAAGATATTGTCGGATGTTGGGCGTAACTGGGATGACAAACGAAATTACTGTAGGTCAAATTATTGGTGGACGTTTCCAAATTGTTGAAGAACTCGGTAGCGGTGGATTTGGAGTTACCTTCAAAGCGCAGGATACAAAAACACAAGGAAATCCTGTTTGTGTTGTTAAGCAGTTTAAACCTGTAGATCCAACGAACTGGAAAAAAGGCTTAGAATTATTTGAACGGGAAGCAGAAAACCTGAAACACTTAGGTGATCATGACCAAATTCCTACATATTTTGATTACTTTACGGAAAATCAAGAGTTTTATTTAGTACAAGAATACATTAAAGGTCACGCCCTCAGTCAGGAGTTAACACTCGGTAAACAACTCAGTGAAACTGACGTAATTGAGCTTTTACGGGATATTTTAGGAGTTTTAAGCTTCGTTCACCAAAATGATTTAATTCACAGGGATATCAAACCTGAGAATATTCTGAGACGTGAATCTGATGGGAAAATAGTTTTAATTGACTTTGGAGCAGTTAAAGAAATCCCTACACTATTAATTACTCCACCAGCACAACCACGAGTTGTTACTAATATATATAGTCATGGTTATGCACCCAAAGAACAACAAGATGGTAAACCACCACAATTTAGTTTTGATATCTATGCAGTTGGTGTCATTGCTATCCAAGCCTTAACAGGTATAAATCCATCTGTTATATCATTACCTATTGACCCTGAAACAGAGGAAATTGTTTGGCTAGATCACGCTCCTCATGTTAGCACAAAATTAGCTAAGATTATTGATAAAATGGTGCGCCGGAATCACAAGGAGCGTTATCCATCAGCAATAGAAGCATTAGCAGCAGTTAACGAACTCCTCTTTGTAACACCAGCAACAACTACAGGAACAACTACAGGAACAACTACAGGAACAACGCAAAAAATACCACCACTAACCACAAAAATTCCTCAGAACATATTCTTAGTTGCGGGAGTAGGAGTAGTTGCGGTTATTACCCTTGTGATTTTCTGGCTAAAATCTCAAATAATACATCCTCAACCCAACTTTTTATCTTATCCATATCAGGACACCAATACTAAATATCCTGAGAACTGGACTCCCCAAAAACCACCAGGGGAATTTGGCGGTGAATTAATCAACTTTTTACCCGAAAATATCCATTCTGAGAATTCCTGTTTTCCAGTATTTACAGTTAATAGGGAGGAATTTGGCGAAAAAATTCTCTCTCTCAATGAATTTAAAGCCAAAACTATAACAAAAATCAAAGCTAATAATTCATATTCAAACCTTAAAGACGAAACTACACCAGAAACAACTTTATCTGAATTTCCAGCCTACAAACTCGCTTATTTTTTTCAAGATAATGAATGTAAATTTCGAGTTTTAGAAATTAGCACAGTCAGAAAAGGTAATGGTTACTATCTTACCTTCAGGGCGACAGAAAAAGAATTTGAGCAATACTTAGGAACGGTAGAAGCAATGATTAAGTTATTTAAAATAAATGACGCTAAATAATATGTTTACACAACCTGTTTAAATCAAAGTTAGTTAAAATCACTGTGTAGGTTGCCTTGAGAAAAATCTAAAAAAGTAGCGGAAATGCTTGGTTTAAGGTCTTTAAAAGCAACCATAAATTTAGTTAATGTATTACTAAATATTGAATAAGCTATGTAAAATCAAGGAAAAACAAAATACATTACTATAATCAAAAGTGATAAACTTAACAAATCATCCCATGTTTACCATCATTAGATTATGCGTACCATTCGTCACCTTACCAAAGTTAGCACTCTCACAGGTGTAGCTTTAACCAGTCTACTCGTTTCTAGTCCTCCAGTAGCAGCACAAAGGGCGTGCGTTGTTACCGATAGTGGCAATGTTGTATGCGGCAGACTTCAGCAGAATTCTCAAAAACCTAGCAGTGCCAAAAACCAAACTGTAGAATTTGAACATATTAATGTAACTTTGCAAGGCTGTAAACGTTCCTCTTCTACCGTGAATTGTCACTTTCTATTAACTGCTAAACAAGATAGTGATGTATCTTTTATATGCCGTGAAAGCAAGATGTTTGATGTATATGGAAGTGAGTATTTTTGTAAGCAGGCACAAATAGGCAAAAGTAAAGAAGAAGGATCTCCTAATACAAGGATGCTTAAAGGTATTCCTCTGAAAGCAATAGCGACGTTCAAAGAGGTACCAACACAAGTAAAAGAGATAGCAGCAATTGAAGTGAAAGTTAATCCTTATGTTGACTATCAGAGATACTACAATGCCGTATTTCGCAGCATACCCATATCAGAGTAGCCTAGGTCTTGTTTAGGGTTGTCTAAACAATCAAGACCTATTCTCATCGCTGTTTTTACAACAGAAAAAAACAATCAAACTATCTACCCCTTCTACTCAGACACCCGCCAAACTTTAATATTACTTTCTCTACTCGCACTAGCTAGAGTTTTGCCGTCTGAACTAAAAATAACAGAATCAACGGTGTCAGCATAACCTGTCAAAGTGTGGATTTGTGTTCCCGTTGCCACATTCCACAATTTAATTGTATTGTCATCACTGCCACTAGCCAAAATTTGCCCATTGGGACTAAAAGCCACAGAACCAACTCGGTTAGAGTGACCTGTGAGAGTGCGGATTTCCGTTCCTGTGGCTACATTCCATAGTTTAATTGTATTGTCATCACTGCCACTGGCTAAAATTCTCCCATCGGGACTGAAAGCCACAGAACCAACCCGATCAGAATGTCCGTCAAAAGTCAGAATTTCTCCACCTGTTGCCACGTTCCATAGTTTAATTATCCTGTCATCACTGCCACTAGCCAAAATTTTGCCATCGGGACTAAAGGCCACAGCACTAACCTTAGTAGTATGCCCTGGCAGAGTGAGTATTTCCTTGGTTGTGGACACATCCCACAACTTGATAGTCCCATCACTACTGCCACTAGCCAAGGTTTTACCATTTGGACTGAAAGTGACAGAATAAACCGAGAAAAAACTTCCTTGAAGGCTGCCAATTTCCGTTCCTGTAGCGACATTCCACAGTTTAATCGTCTCGTCATTACTGCCACTAGCCAAGGTTTTACCATCTGGACTGAAAGCAAGCGACTCAATTCGGTCGGAGTGTCCTTGAAGAGTGCGGATTTTGCTTCCTGTAGCTATATTCCATAGTTCAATACTTCCATTCTTACTGCCACTAGCGAGAATTTCGCCCTTGGGACTCAAAGCAATAGCTGTTACCAAGAAAAAATCTCCAGGTAGGGTTTTCGCTAGGGTGAAAGGAACGCTAGGAACTTTTGTAACTGGTGGACTGGAAATTTTAGTAACTGGTTGAGGAGGATTTTTGGTGGTAGTTCGACTGGGAACTTTCGTAACTGCTGGACTGGGATTTATCCGTGTCCCAGTAAGTTGTAAATAAGTCTTCAACGCAATACCTAATGGAATAGTATCAGTATCACGATTATTAATATTTTTGGACGACTGACCGTAAATACCAACTAACTTGCCATTTTCATCAAGTATTGGTCCACCACTTTTGCCCTTGAGAACCTTAGTACCTAACCGCAAAGTATAACCGTCTTGATTTGGTTTTTGTGGTGGTCCAGTAATCAACCCTGAGTCAAAGTCAAATTTACGTTCAGTCAGTCCAACAGCTAGTTCTGGAAATCCACCTACATAAATAGGTTCTCCCCCAGTAATTTGGTCAGAATCTCCCATTTCTGCTAATTCATAATATTGATTACTGGTAAAGGTAAACTCTGCTAAATCCACATCTCCCAATTGTTTTACTTGTCGGTGGTTAAAGGTATATTGTCTACCATTGTATATTTGGACTGTATAGTTACCTTCTAAATTAACAACGTGCCAGTTAGTCAAAATTGTATAAGTATAAGCTGAACTTTGACTATTAGTTTTGCGTTTGATGATAATACCAGAACCAGACTTAGTACCATCAATACGAACTGTTATTTTTTCGGCAATAACATAAACTTCTTGACTTGATAATGCTGCTATACCATTCACCGGAAAGATGGCAATTGTTGTAGTCAGTAAGACTGATGATAGGATACGGCCAAACCTCATCAGTTACTCTCCAAATGACGTAGTAAAACCTGTTGATTAATAGGTATAGCCATACTAGAATCTATAATAAGTTTTTCTACTTGTGGTTCTGGTTGAGAACCATCTTGATATACTTCCGAACTATCCCACAGTGGGTTTTTATGTAAACTATTGATACCGATAACTTCACCCTTTATATTTAACAATGGTGCGCCACTCATCCCTTTACGAACATCATTAGTATAGCCAATCTGATAACCTCCCACTAAAGGCTTAGTCAGTAAAATGGAAACCTCACCAGCAGTAAACACAAAGCTATACCAGCTATTTTTGACTGTTTTCACCTCTGACTCAGGAATATCATCAGCAGTTCCTCTGGATATAAATCCTCCCACAAATACCTGCTCCCCAACTTGCAGCGTAGAGGTATTTCCTAACTTAGCTCCTGTATAAACTACATTATGACTGGAAAACTGCAAAACAGCTAAATCCTCTTGGGTAAATTTCGCCTTGGTTAAGACCGCAGCATTGTAAATAGATCCATCAACGGTGTGAATTTGATAGGGTGGTTTAGCGGCTCTTAAGACATGAGCATTAGTAATAACTGTATAAATATTGTCTGTTTTTTTTAGTAAAGTGCCTGAACCAAGTAAGGTTTGGGGTAATTGCTTGGTTGATATTTTTACTGTTATATTTTGTACTAATTGTTGTATTTGCTCTACAGTTAGGGTAGGTTCAGACTGAGAGGATGTTGGTATTGGACATTCAGAAATATTGCAATTACTAGAAATGCTTTGCTGTCTTGATATTGCTAGGGAAACACCACCAAGACAGATCACTAATCCTAGAGTATAAATAATTTTACTTCTAAACCAATACCAATTCCTGTTTGACATTAATTCCAAAAATGTTAAATGCTAAACTTTGAATTTTGACAGGAAATTAATCCAATTTCCCAAGTAGAAAATAAATCGTGAATATCAAGGAATTTAATGATTGTCAGTACCTAATTATCAGTACAGGTTTCATTATCTAGCAATTTCTTCACATCTATGTAAATATTACCTTCATCGTTGTAGGAGATCAGATTACATCCACTTAAATTAATTGGAGAATCACCTGCACCTCGACGGAAATCGGTCATTCTTACCAGCACTTCTTCAAAATCAGTTCCCGGTTTAAGGGTGACTAATAAATTATCGACTGTACAAGGTGCGCCTTCTTTATTGGCAATACATACAACTGGATAGCCGTTAAACTTCTTTCTGCCAGTAAAAAACAACTTACCTTGATCATAATAACGTTGTAATTTAGCGGTAACAATTTGACAGCGTTTCTGGGGTGGGAAGTTCTTAAAATCTTTGACAACCCAACGCAGAAAAGTCTCAGCACCCCGTGAACCGCGAACCTTGGTAACTGGTACATTTTCCTCTTGGGTACAGAAAAATTTGTTACCTCTGGCATAACTTGGTTCATTTAAAGAAATTCCTAAAGTCAAAAGGGAAGATACGGTGACGGCTGCTAGTCTTGGTAAAACTTGAGTCAAGAACCTTTGCTGCATAAATTCAAATATTAGTCATTGAAATCTACGTAAAAAACTACCATACAACATCTAGTTGCTTTTTTCGCTTCTTTGTCAAGTCTTTTCACTGAAAATTAATATTTTAGGACTAGCCCTTTCAAGGTGGTGAAATTTGTAACGAAGATTGGTTGTTTCAACCTTCCAAAAAAACAAAATATGAGCGAAATATTCACAAGGATAGCACTGCAAAGGCATATTTCCGTTAGTCACTTTGAAAGGGTTAGTCCTAGAATGTTGGGATCATTTTTATTCTTATTGGTCTTATTGACAATACCTGACCTATCTTGCCTCTTGCCTATTGCCTGGCTATCAAGACAATTTTCAACGTCAACCTACTTCATGTATTATAAGTTAGAGATTTTTTGAAGATCCTGAATTTCTAAATTTAAAAATTTAAGCATAATTACTTTTATGAATTTTCGTGATGAGTTTAAATTGTTACTCCGCGCCCGTTATCCGTTGATTTATATTCCTACTTATGAGGAGGAACGGGTAGAAGCGGCGATTCGGGAAGAGGCGACAAATCAAGGTAATCGTCCGGTGTATACTTGGGATTTTGTGGACGGTTATCAAGGAAGTCCTAATGATGTGGGGTTTGGTAAACGTAACCCGTTACAGGCTTTGGAGTTTGTGGAAAAGTTGACTGCTGCTGCACCTGCGGTGTTGATTTTACGAGATTATCATAGATTTTTGGATGATGTGGCGATCGCTCGTAAACTTCGTAATTTAGCCAAACTGCTGAAATCACAACCGAAAAATATTGTCCTATTATCCCCTCGCGTCGCTATTCCTGACGATTTGACGGAAGTGCTGACGGTGGTTGAGTTTCCCCTACCTAACGCCTCGGAAATCAAAATGGAGGTGGAACGGTTGTTACAAGCCACCGGGAATCCACCTGTTGGTAAGTTTTTGGATGATTTGGTGCGTTCTTGTCAAGGGTTGTCTATGGAAAGAATCCGCCGGGTATTGGCGCGAGGAATCGCCACTCATGGACAATTAGAACCGGAAGATGTAGATTTAGTTTTGGCAGAAAAGCGGCAAACTATCCGCCAAACCCAAATTCTTGATTTTTACCCCGCCACTGAGGAAATTACTGATATTGGTGGTTTGGATAATTTGAAAGATTGGTTAATTCGGCGTGGGGGTTCGTTTAGCGAAAAAGCCCGACAATATGGTTTACCTTATCCCCGTGGGTTAATGTTGGTGGGAATTCAAGGAACTGGTAAATCTTTAACGGCCAAAGCGATCGCTCACCATTGGCATTTACCTCTGTTACGATTAGACGTAGGGCGGTTATTTGGTGGTTTGGTGGGTGAGTCAGAATCCCGCACCCGGCAAATGATTCAAGTCGCAGAAGCGCTCGCTCCCTGTATACTTTGGATTGATGAAATTGACAAAGCTTTTTCGGGTTTGGGTAGCAAAGGTGATGCAGGAACTACCAGCCGGGTATTTGGGACTTTTATCAATTGGTTAGCGGAAAAAACTTCTCCTGTATTTGTTGTGGCTACTGCTAATGATATTCAGGCGTTACCACCAGAAATGTTAAGAAAAGGGCGATTTGATGAAATTTTCTTTGTCGGTTTACCCAGCCAAGAAGAAAGAAAAGCCATTTTCAATGTGCATTTATCCCGATTGCGTCCCCATAATTTGAACAGCTATGAAATCGAAAGATTAGCCTACGAAACCCCCGATTTTTCCGGTGCAGAAATTGAACAAACGTTAATTGAAGCCATGCACATTGGCTTTAGTCAAAACCGTGATTTCACCACTGATGATATTTTAGAGGCTGCTAGTCAAATTATCCCCTTGGCACGAACTGCCCTCGAACAGATTCAAAAACTCCAAGAATGGGCAGCATCCGGTAGGGCGCGTCTAGCCTCAAAATACAGTCCTTTAAGCGATCGCATTCAACGTCAATTATAGGAGTCAGGAGTCAGGAGTCAGGAGTCAGGAGGAAGAAAAGAAAGAAGAAAGAAGGAAGAAGAAAGCAGAAAAAAACTAACCAATTACCAATTACCAATTACCAATTACCAATTCCCTACTATATGCTTACAAACTTACTTAAAGTTATACTCGGTTTTATTTTAGCGATCGCAGTTTTATTAGGTACTGGCTTAACAGTTGCCCTATATTTTGTTAACCGTACCGCAGTAACTCCTCCCAAGCCACTGTATGCTAACGATAATCCTTCTAAACAAATTAAAAAGCCCAAAGCCACTCCCAAATCTCAATCGCAAAAATCAGCTACTCCCAACCCCACATCTAGCCCTACAGCTACTCCCACCCCCACTCCCACAGAATCACCCAAAGCATTGCCACCAGATGCTTACGAAGGAACAGTTACTTGGGCGCAAGGACTAAGTATGCGGTCTGAACCAGATGCAAATTCTTCCACTACTGGTGGAGTTGGTGGTAATAAAAAAGTAATTATTTTAGAAGAAAGCGCCGATAAAAAATGGCAAAAAATTCGCATTGCTGATACCGATAAAGAAGGTTGGGTAAAAGCAGGTAATATTCAACGTTCCCAGTAAGTAGGTGAGGATTAAAAATTATCCTATTTATGCTGATAAAATAGTCGGTTTTAACCGACTTTAGCTTTTAGACAGGGAATTTATTCCCTGGCTTGAAGGGAAATCAATACCGCGTTTAATTTGTTCACGTTCAATAGCTTGAAATAAAGCCAGAAAATTACCTTCTCCAAAACCTTGGGCAAAAGAACGACGTTCAATAAACTCAAAGAAAAAAGTTGGTTTTGAAAAAATTGGTTGACTGAAAATTTGCAATAATAACTGACCTGGGTGAGAATTTTCATGCCAGTCTACCAGAATTTCCTGATGAGATATAGCTTGTAATTCTTCAGTTGACAGAGAAAATTTATATCGTTGTTGTAGCTGGGAATAGTAACTTTGGGGAACAGAAAGAAAAGATAAACCAGCAGCGCGAAATCGAGAAATTGCATTCACAAGATCAGGTATTAATAAAGCAATATGTTGAATACCTGCCCCTCGATTTACATCCAAAAACTCCTGAATTTGCGAACTAGGCGAAGCCGGTTCATTAATTGGTAATTGAATATTACCATGAGGTGAAATCATTACCTGACTATGCAAACCAGAACGATCAGTTTTAATATTAAAAGTTTGTTGAGGTTGAAAATCAAATATTTTTTGATACCAATTAACAGCAGTTTCTAATTCACCAACTCCCACATTCAAAACTAGATGATCAATCGCCGTAATAGAATCATGTAAAATATTTTTGTTATCTGCTATTTTTGCGGTATTTTTAGTAATTAACGTATGATTTAAACCACCCCAAGCAGCAATTTTGGCATACTGACAAAATCCAGCATCTTCAACAGGTTGGAGAATCCTAGCCCCATTACTTATAGCCCTTGCTGTCAAAGCTTCCACATCATCAACTACAAAGGCTATATCAGCCACACCAGGAGGATGTTGACGCAAAAACTCAGCCACCGGGCTAGTCGGTAAAATCGCAGAAGAAAGTAAAAAGTAGACAGATCCACTTTTCACCACTTCTGTCCGAGTATGTAACGATTTTTGATGATGAGAAAGACTTGGAAAAAAGCCATCATTTACTGTTTGAAAACCAAGACAATAAACAAACCAATCTCGCCACCTTTGGGCATCTTCGACATAAAAGTGAACGTGATCAATTTGCAGCATAATTTATTTTAAATCCAGTATTTACAAAAAAAGGGAACAGGGAACAGGGAACAGGGAACAGATAAGAAACACTCATTTGCAGCAGTTTAGAGCTTCTGTCAAAAAAAAGATGTTTTTAAAAGATGCGTAAGCACCAAAAAAACAGTGTCATTATTTCAATCTCATGTTTAACTCAAACATGAGTTTTTCCTGTTAGAAAGTTGCCCGTTCCCTATTCCCTCTGAATCTATGACATACTAAAAAAATAAATGACTCTCAGGTTGAATATTAATTTCCATGGGTATAGCCTGGGGTTCGGCAGATAAAGCATAAAAAATAGCATTTGCCGCAGTTTCACAACTAAGCATTTTACTCCGATCTACTTTTAAATTTACCTTATCCCAAAAAGAAGAATCTATCCCCCCAAAGTAAAAAAGCGTAATTTTCACCCCAAAGCGTTTCAGTTCTTCCGCTATACATTTACTAAAACCCACCACACCGAACTTAGACGCAGAATAAGCCGCAGCCATAGGCATTGAATGTTTACCAAGAATACCGACAACATTACAAATATGACCAGATTTCCGTTTTTGCATCTCCTTCGCTGCGGCTTGAGTGGTGTAAAAACAGCCTTTTAAATTCAAATCCAGCATTGCATCTAAATCTGCCGATTCAATGGTGTTGTAGGCTTTGAGAATACCCGCTCCGGCTGCATTTACCAAAACATCAATTTGTCCAAACTGAGCTATTGTCCTTTGAATTAATGCGTCTACCTGTTGGGGTTGAGTAATATCAGTAGGAACTGTCAGAACCTCTCCTGATAACTCATTAGCTAATGCTGCTAAACTTTCCCCGTCTCTAGCTACAAGTACCAACCTCGCACCAGTGGAGGATAACTGACGAGTTAAGGTAGAACCAATACCACCAGTAGCACCGACAATGACAATAACTTTATCTTCTAGCATCATAATATTTACATTTCTTTACAGACTATATTTATAGTACAGTCTATCTCGGTATTCTGGGTTTAATTCTCTAAATCAAATTAATTATCCAAATCCAACAAATCATAGTTCAGATTTTTTCACACCCACTTCCCATTTTTTACCGACTTGCTGAATTTGCAAAGAATGACAAGAATGGAGAAATTTAGCAAAACTACCCCCAATCTTTAATTGTTTGATTTGTTCAGTTATTGGTTTACCATATTGCTGATAAAATTTACTTGCCAAAATACTAATATCAACGGATTTCTGATTATCTACCTTGCTTAAATTAGTCAAAATATTCTTGATTGCTTGCTCTAAATCTGCGGGAGAATTAATAGGAGATAATACTTTTGATGTCAGAATTTCCTGTTGTGAATTATCCTGAGTATTTTCTGATTTCGATTGATGATGTTCAAAAAGGGTGACATATAATTCAGATTTCTCATCAATTTGATGAACTACAATCTCAGATGGATAGTGAATAAATACGTCTTTGGCTTGCTTACCGGGAAAGTGATGAGCAATAATTTGGCTAATGGTTAATTGATGTTTGCTTTTAAATAATTTAGACAGAATCGAAAGCTTAATCCAATAACTTTTAGTTTGTTTTTGTTGTAATTTAATCAAACCCTTCATTTGCAAAAGAAACTGCTCTATAGATGGTATCTCTGGCAAAGGTTTAAGAGAATAATTAATAGTTTCACTTGTTAAACTATTGAATACTTTAATATTTTCTCCATGCTGAGTAACTTGATAAACTAATATCCCATTTTGTTGTAGTGTATTACATAAGTTTGTCATTACCTTATCTGACGAACAAACAAACACCTCCTTCACATGAGGATAGCGTTCATGAATAGAAGAACCCACCGCAATCATTTTACCATCAGCATTATCTCTACCAGCAGGAACATGAATTAAATCATAGCCACGTTCATGTAATTCTACATCCAACTTTCCGCGATTTGACCAATTAGCAAAAGCAATTTTAACTTGTACAGGACAATGACAAATTGTACTTAAAAACTTTTCTGTATTCGTGTTTAGTTGCAGGTTTTCTGCATCTAAAAGCAAAATAGTTATACTAGCAGATTGTCGTTGGAGTAAATGGTTAGTATTTACATCAATATTTTCTGGATTTAGCTGCTCAACAGCAGATATTAAATCCGATAGTATTTGTGAATCAAAGGCTGCGGGAACAAGCACCGCTTTAAGTGATGATTGCAGTTTTTGTAATAATTCATCCCAGCTTTGAGTTTGACTGAGTATGGCTGTGAATTTTGTACTTAAAGCCGATTTATTTGTAGATATTTGCCAGTTAATAGTTCGATATTTTGCAATCAAGAATTCTGGTTGCTGTTTTTGAATAGCAATAATTGATTGACAAATCTCGACAGAGATTTTTTGTAATAAGGCAGAATCATGATAGGACATAGCTTACAGCGTACAGTAGAGCATCCTGAGTATGAAGCCTCAAGTCTGAAAATATATTTTCCAGCACTCAACCTTCAGTAACTTCTATAACTTTAACTGTTACCTTACCTTGTGCCAACTGAATCACTAAATTTTCTCCTATAGTTAATTCTGATACAGAACGAGGAATTACACCATTTTCTGTTATCACCACTGCATAGCCACGCTGTAAAACGGACTTGGGATCAATACTGGCCAATTTTTGTCGTAACATTTCTAAGTGTTGGTCGGCCTGTTGTAATTTTCCCGTTGTTACCTGTAATAATTGCCGATGTTTCCAAGATAACTTGTCTCTTTCCTGTTCTACTTGTCTATCTAACCGCAATTGACGCAACCGATGTTTTAATCCTTGAAGTTGCTTTTCCCTAGCTGCTAATGATGAATTTACGGCTGTACACAAGTCTGTAATTCGCTGTTGGTGTTGAATTTGCAAATCAGCCAATGCAGGTACTACGGTTTCCGCTGCGGCTGTTGGTGTATGTACGCATAAATCGGCCACCAAATCAGTTAAGGATTCATCCCTTTCATGTCCGATACCAGTAATAACGGGAATTGGACAATTAGCAACAGCCATAACCACTCTTTCATCATTAAAACAAGCTAATTCCTCAACAGCACCACCACCTCTTGATAAAATTAATACTTCTGCACGTCCATCTTTTTTGACTCTTTCAATGGCTTTTACAATGGACGCTGGTGCTTGTTCACCTTGTACTGTTGCGGGAGAAAATAAGATGTTTAAGCCGGGATATCTATGTTTAAGGGTTTTTTGAATATCACCCCAAGCGGCTGCTGTTGGGGACGTAATAACGGCGATAATTTGCGGATGTGAGGGAAAGTATCTTTTTCTCTCTGTATCAAATAGTCCCTCAGCCTGTAAGCGATTTTTCAGTTGTTGATAGCGTAATGCCTGTAAACCTACACCAGCAGGTAAGGCTTGCCACACTGTTAATTGATACTCTCCCCGTTGCGGGTAAATACGAATACTGCCTAAAATAATTAACTGTTCACCAGGAACTGGCATTTGTGCTAATTTTGCTACTTGACTTTTCCAAGCCACGCACTTAATCGCGGCTGCACTATCAGTATCTCTTAATGTAAAAAATAACCCACTCTGGTGATGATTTGTGCTGGAAACTTCTCCAGTTACCCACACTTGTCTGAGAATTTCATCTTGTTCTAAGAGTAATTTTAGATAGTCGGTTAAACCAGCTACGGAAAGGGCGGTATTAGGAAAGTCAAAGGTCATAGCAGTAGGTGGATATGAGGTGACATATTGTGAATATTTTTGTTAAAAATCTGATGTTGACTTTAATTCTTCCATGCTTTTGATCACTTCTACCAATTTCTGAATATGTCCTAACTCATGCGCTTTTGCTTAACCCAACCTAAAAAAATAGCTCATGTATTGGAATACTAATCAAAGTGTTGACGTAATCAATTCCCAGATTTTCACTTTTTTAATCAGTATTTTGTTGTAACCAGTTTTCTAAATCAGCCATAGCAGAAAAATCAAAGATACTTTCTCCTAATGTTTCTAATTGAGAAATTGATAACTGGCGGATTTGTGATGCAATTGCTATATCTAAATTACCAAACCGCTTTGATAATAAACGAATAATTAAATTAGCTTCACCTTGTTGTTCACCTTGCTGTAAACCTTGCTGTAAAACTTGTTTGAGGATTTCGTTATACCAGGGTGATTCTCTTAATACTGTCATATCCCACCTCATGATTTGTTGAACTATTGGTATTTCTAGGACAAAGGATGCAAAAAACGATAATAAGGGTTCTAAATCGCTTAACTTTTCATTTTCTCGCAGTTTAATTACTGCTTCTCTGACAATTGCTTCTTCTCCACCTCCTTTGAGAATGGGTATAAATGGTAATAAAGTTGTTAAGTTTTGCTGAAATACTAAACTAGCTTCAATTTCCCAGAGATTAATTACCCGATATTCTTGATAACTCTTCATTCCCATAAACTCCTGTTCATAGAAGTTGGGAATGTTGGGTGTTTTGACATGGGGTAAAATATTGATAAGTACGGGATATATGGGTAATTTATAACGTTCCCGTGCTAAAGCAATATAAGCCGTCATTCTCAGAGGCATTATCTCGTTATAACGCAATTGTAGATCATTGAGAATTAAAAATTCACCCTCTGGATTTTCGGCTTTAATCAGTACGTCGTTATCGCGGCTAATCCATTGAAATTCTGAGGAAATAAACTCTTTCACCCGAATATCTTTTCTTTGTGTTACCCATTGTACCCAATTATTAGGCGAGACTGATTAAGCGTTTACTACCAATATCTACTTTTTTGGTCATGGATTGATGATTGGAAAATGAAAAAAATTAGAGGAGAGTTCTTAATTGAGTTAGTATTATTGTATCATAAAGGTCTAATGCCTTGATTTGTGCAGATCATTGATAATTTCCCTCACGCTTTGAGAATCGGGATATTGAACACGCTGACGATAAAACTTTATATACTGATATAAGAAAATACTGATTTATGACAAGACAACCGCACGACCAACTTGCTAAAGAATATCTAGAAGAATTATTAGCACCTTTAGGAGAGGTCAAAACCAGTAAAGATGTAAAAAGCGAAGTTCAGGAAATAGATGTTTGGTTTGTTCCGACAACAACAGTTATAAATTCTGAATTAGGATTATTAGGAAAAATGGCGGTTACAAGCTGTCTTTTTGAACCTTACCGTAATGCACCTAATGAGGTAGAAATTAGGAGTTGTTTGTTAAAATTGTATAGTGTTCAGGGTGAATTGTTAAGACAAGCGAAAAGAGAAAAACGTTCTATCTCTGAAGAAGAATTACCCTTTCTATGGATTTTAACACCCACTTGTTCTGAAAGAATCTTGGAAGGGTTTGGAGCAAAAACAAAGGAGGGATGGGAAAAAGGAGTTTATTTTCTGCCAAAATACCAGAAAGCGGCTATTATTGCTATTAACCAATTACCCATAATAGAGGATACACTATGGTTAAGGGCAATGGGAAAAGGCAAAACTCAAACTGAAGCTATCAGCAAAGTTGTTGAACTTTCACGAGAGAATGATAAATGGAATAAACTGGTAGAAATTTTCGCATCTTGGCAGAAAAATTTAGAATTGAATAGTGATGTTAATGATGAAGAAGTAAGGGAGTTAATTATGAGTTTATCACCAGCGTATCTAAAACAACGGGAAGAATGGAAACAAGAGGGACTTGAAGAAGGAAGACAGGAAGGACAACAAGACGGACAGCGTTTGATGGTCGAGAGTTTGTTAGCGGTGCGTTTTGGTAATTTAGATGAGGAGTTATCTTCTATTATCAGTCAGTTGATGGAACTTTCTCTCACAGAAAGAACTCAGTTATTACTTAATCTTTCCCGTGAGGAATTATTAGCTAGGTTTAAAGTTGATTAGATGTTCTGAAAAAAAATAGAGGCGTTTTAGTCAACGTCTCTAAATTGCGTCTAAATCAAACTTTTCATCCTGGGATTCTTCAAAAACTTCTGGGTATATATATATCAAGAACGCGGATATAATTTTAATGCCGTTTCTCCCAATTTCCAACAAAATTATTTATGGGACTTAAACTCAATACCCGTGAATGAAATTAATAGCCTACAAATAATTACTAATATTAATTCTGCAAATATTAAGGCATAAAAATAACTTCAGTTTAGTCTAAACTCCAGGCAAAATGTATCTAAAATTATATGATCATGAGATTTTTCTTGAATTTATAAATCATCAATCTTGTCAATTATTTGAAATCAAATTTAAAAAATCATAAATGTGTCATTTTTTTCGTCGAGAATTTTTATTCCTGCTCCAAAATGAGTAGCCTGATAGTATATATTGACAAAATATGAAAGAATATTTAAGCTTTATAAGAGTTTATTTCAAGTCATCCTTGACAGTTTTGTATGGGAATTCAAAAAGAACATCATCAGATGCTTACTCAGTTTACGACAGAATATGATCTGCAACCAATTGCAAAACATTTATCAACTATTATCAAAGAATCTTTGGCGAGTGTTTCATCAAGTAAATGTCGTCAAGGAACGATTCTAGTACCAACGTTTGTCATTTGGTTTGTAATTCTCTCCACTATCCGTCGTGATTTAAGTTATTTAGGAATAATGGATTGGATGATATCAGGATTGAGGTGGTTATCCTGTTGTCTACCAAAACAACTTATTTCTGAAGGTGCTATGAGTCATGCCAGAGTTCGTATAGGATTAACAGTTTTTCAACTAATATTTAAAAAACTCACTTCTAGTTTGACAACATTGAAATATGACTTTCATAAATGGACTACAGTAATATTTGATGGTTCCACAGGTACGACACCTGATACTGAAAGTAATCGTGATAAATTTGGGAAGTCTAAATGTGGTCGAGGAGAAAGTGCTTTTCCCATGCTGAGAATAGTCACATTAATATCAGCATCAACACGCCTGATCCTAGATTTTACCTATGGTTCGAGCCAAGGTAAAGGAACTGGTGAAAGGACTTTAATGACTAAATTACTGGCACAATTTAACCAGAAAAACTTATTATTTTTATTAGATGCTGGTTTATATTCCTTTGCAACTATTTTTAGTATTCGTACAAAAGAATGCGACTTTTTACTTAGGGTAGCTTCTAATGTTAAACTACCTGTTATCTCTGATTCTCGTTTGCCAGATGGATACATGGCTAGATATCCAGATGGAAGTTATTTATCAGAAATTAATGGCAAAATTCTCAATTTAGAAAAATCTACAGAATCGCATAAACAATGGAATCAGGAAAGTATCATTGTCCGAGTTATTGAATATCAAATTCCTGGTTTTCTCCCTCGTCGTTTAGTTACTAGTATTATTGACCCTAATATTTCTGCCAAAGAATTAATTATTCACTATCATTGCAGATGGGAGGTGGAAATTAGTTTCTGTGAAATAAAAACACATCAATGTGCTACGCTCAAAGGACAAATGCCCACTATTTTTCGGAGCAAAACATCTGAATTAGTCGAACAAGAACTTTATGCTATGTTAATTGCTTATAATCTACTCCGCGATTTAATTTACCAATCTGCTAACGAATATAATAAAAATCCTTTACTCCTTAGTTTTCTTGAATCTTTGCAACTAGTTATAGATTTAGTACAACTCATCAGCCATTCATCCTTAAAATTACGAGAAATTCAACATCAATATTTATTATCATTAATTTCCCAGTCTGAAATTGATCGCCCCCGACGAAAACGTATTAATCCCCGTGTTGTCAAAATTAAAATGTCCAAATTCAAGCGCAAAAACTCTTCCCATAAATCTGAAATCAGAGATATAGAAAAAGACTTGAAAATCCTTCCCCCACAAGCAGTTTGACAATTTCATTCACGGGTATTGAGTTTAAATTTCTACACACAAACATACCCAACATACCCAATAGGGAGAATCCTGCCCAAATATTAGCTAGTAGGTTGGGTTGACGCAAGGAAAACCAACATTTCCTATAATTATAATTGTCTGAATCAGGATATCCAGGATTTAAGGATTTACAGGATTTAATTTTTTGCCAAACCCCTATAATGGCTGAAAAAGAAAATCTCTTCCTTTTCGTCTTTGCTCCTTTGCGACTTTGCGCGAAATAATTGTCATTATCGTAACATTCCAGGCGAACTGCTTGCAGCAGCGCTTCGCTATCGCTGCTAAACTCAATAAAGCCTTACCCTTCCATACTTTTAATCACTTCTACCAATTTCTGAAGATGTGCTAACTCATGGGTAGCCATTACAGATATTCTAATCCGGCTGGTGCTAACTGTGGGGGGACGAATGGCTGGTGCAAAGATTCCTGATTCTCGCAAATGCTTTCCGGCTGTTAATGCTGCTGCTGCACTAGATAATTGAAAACATAATATCGGCGATTCTGTGGGGAATAACTTTAAGTTAGGTAAATTCTCTGTAATTAATTGTTTTAAATAATTGACATTTTGCCAAAGTTGCGATCGCCTTTCCGGTTCTTCTTGCACTATCTTAATCGCTGCTAAGGCTGCTGCTGTATCTGCGGGAGAAAGGGCGGTAGTATAAATCCAACTAGGGGCGCGATTGCGTAGAAAGTCAATTAGAGAGCCACTTCCGGCGACATATCCGCCTAAACTCCCCAAGGCTTTACTTAATGTACCAATTTGAATTAATTCTCTACCCGTACACCCGAAATGTTCTACACAGCCAGCGCCAGTTTTTCCCATGACTCCTGTAGCATGAGCTTCGTCTAGAAGTAGCATACTGTTAAATTCTTCAGCTAAATCTAGCAGTTGGGGTAATGGACATAAATCACCATCCATGCTAAAGACGCTATCAGTGATGATCAAACAGCGGCGAAAATTTTTCCTGTGTTCCCGTAACTTTTCTTGCAGTACTGCAGTACCACCGTGCGGATATTCCATGACAGTTGCACCGCTGAGAATTGCTCCCTTTTTTAAGCTGGAATGATTATATTCATCAGATAAAATTAAGTCTCTTTTGCCGACTATGGCCGCAATTGTCCCTAAATTAGCTAAATAACCAGAACTAAATACTAATGCGTCTTGGGTTTGTTTAGTAGATGCTATTGCCTGTTCTAATTCTCTATGTATTTCTCGATGCCCACTGAGTAATCTAGAACCTGTACTACCAGTGCCGAATTGTTGAATAGCAGTAATGGCGGCTATTTGTAAGCGTTCATCTCCTGCTAATCCTAAGTAATCATTACTGGCAAAATTAATAACCTCTTGCCCAGATAAGACCACAGTTGCACCGGGTCGGCTGTGAATAGTTTGCACGGAACGATACCAGTCAGCCCGATGAATAGTGGCGAGAGATTCATTTATCCAAGCATAGGGATTATTATTGATCATGAATTAGGAACACTCTACTTCACTACTGCTAAGATAGGCGATCGCTTGTCTAATCCAATCTTCCACATAGGCATTTTTGGGTAAACCAATATTTTCGCTAACTGTGTGCAAAGCGTGACTGACTTCATGGGCAGTATATCCCAAAGCGAAAAGAGTCATTTGCACTTCTTCTAAAATTCCTGGTGCGGGTCCCCCTGTAGCCACAAAGAAGCCCGCTGATTTGCGCCATTCGATGAGTTTACTCTTTAGTTCTAAACAGATGCGTTCAGCGGTCTTCTTGCCCACTCCAGGGGCTTGAATTAGCATTTGGATGTTAGCAGCGACAATGGCTTGGACTAACTCTGGTAATTCCATTGTATCCAAGAGAGCGATCGCTAATGCCGCACCAATACCGCTAACACTGAGCAAATGGCGAAATAAATCCCGTTCGGAAGGAGAAGAAAAACCGTAAAGCATGGGGATTTCCTCTCGAATCTGGTAATGGGTAAAGATTTGGATCACATCCCCAGTTGATGTTAACTGGTTGGACAAACGCTGGGGAATTTGTAAATCGTAACCTGTGCCATTGACTTCTAAGGTCAAGATGACGCGATTAGGAGTAATGGCTTGGACACCAGCAACGATACCTTTAAGATAGCTAATCATTCTAGGAAACCAAAATATTTTAAACCTTCCATAATCCCAGCAGCACAACGGTTTTGGGCGAGGTAACGGTAGTCCGCAGGATGCTGATGATACCATTGGAGTAACTCTGGACGAGCATTCCCGACAATGATTCCCCGTTCCCTACCGACAGCGAATAAAGCTATATCATTACCTGAATCGCCACAAACAACAGTCTGCTCGGCTGCAAATTTCCACTTCTGTCGTAAAAACTGCATTGCTTGACCTTTATCGCTGGTATGGGGTAAAATGTCAAGGTCAATTTCACTACTATAGATTAACTTTACATTTAGTTGAGTTTTTTGCAACTCGGTTTCAAGTTGTGGTATAGTCAGGCGAATTTGGTTTGAAAACGACTATATATAAGGAGTATACTGTGACTCAATTTCTTTTCATTACCGATCTTGATCACACTCTCGTGGGTGATGATCAAGCAATGGAAGGACTGAATCGCAAATTAGAACTATATCGTCAGCAACACAATACAAAAATTGTTTACTCTACTGGGCGATCGCTATATCTGTATCAGCAACTAGAACAACAACAAAATCAAAAACGAACAGCACTTTTACAGCCAAATATACTCATTTGCGCCGTAGGTACAGAAATTTACTCTTATAATCATCAAGATCAATTGATTATTAATAATCAGTGGTCAGAGAATCTATCTGAAGATTGGGATAGAGAATTAGTTGTAAAAATAGCTGCCAATTTTACTCAATTAAAACCACAGCCGGAAAGTGAGCAAAGACCTTTTAAAGTTAGCTATTTTCTCCAAGAAAAAACGGCTCTACAAATAGTATCAGACTTAGAAAAAGCCTTACTCCAACAAAGTTTAGATATTCAAGTTATTTATAGTGATAACAAAGACCTAGACATCCTACCACGTAAAGCCAACAAAGGTATGTCCATGACCTTTGTCCGCGAATATTTAGAAATAGAACCAGCCAAAACAGTTGCGTGTGGGGACTCTGGTAATGATATTGCCCTCTTTGCCAATAGAAAAGAAAAAGGTATTATTGTTGCAAATGCCAAACAAGAATTACTAGATTGGCACAAAGCAAACCCAAGCAAAAATCGTTACTTAGCAAAAGCTGAGTTTGCTGCTGGAATTGAAGAAGGTTTACGGCATTTTGAATTTTTGGAAGAATAAAACTTAATAGTTCCGTTTTTTTTGATTCAACCAGCTTATTTGTTAATCTCTTGAAGCTCCTAATTCTTCTAAAACAGATATTTGGGCAGGATCTAAATTTTTAACTCCAGAAATATTCATACCCTGGTATGGTTTACCAAGTTCTATGGTGTGAAGACTAATATTAATTTTACTAATCTCCTTATTCTTATCTACCTCTACATCCCAAAACCTAATAGTCTGGTCTTGTCCACAACTAATTAACCTCTTGCAATCAGGAGTAAATACTATAGATTCTACAGCGCGTTTATGTCCTTTAAGTATCTTGACTTTTTTGAATACATATTCATTTTTTTCATTTTTTTCTATTTTCCATAGTATAATAATGCGATCATGCCCGGCACTAGCAATAATTAGTTCTGTGGGGTGACACGCAACAGAAAGTATTCTTTGACCTTCATTCACAGAACATAGTTTCTCCACAGAGGTATTATTGTGATTAATCCCCCATAATATCAGTTGTCTATCAAAACCACTGCTAACCAAAAAGGGTTTAATTTCCTGGGTTTCTGGAGGATTTTCCTGTTCTTTTGGAAAAACTAAACCTTCAGTGTTTTTAATAAAAGCAATACTATGAACTTGATCTTGATGCCCCTCCAGTGGTTTTTCCAAAACCGAAGAGTTTGACTGCTGGTCATTGCTTGGTTCACTATCTACAATGTCTATCAAACGAATAGTCTTATCCCGACTGCTACTAGCTAAGAAATGACCATCTGGACTAAAAGCTAGGGATAACACTCGGTCGGTGTGATTCGTAAATTTGGATAATACTTTTATATTATTCAGATTTCTTAGATCCCATAGAATAACTATATTATCATTCCCTGTACTAGCTAAAATATTTTCCGTAGGATGAAAAGCAACACATCTAACGCGTTTAGTATGTTTTATGTTAAGTAAGTGGTTTGTTTGTGATGTATTTTCTGCTTCAGGATTTATAAGATTCCAGTTGTTATCTTTAAACTGCCAAAGACCAATAGTCTTATCTTCACTAGCACTAGCTAAAAGTGTTCCATCATGGTTGAAGGCTACTGACCAAACCCAATCCTTATGTTTGGAAAGGGTGTAACTAGGAATATGTGTGCGATCATTGTAATTCCAAATATGAATGTTATTATCTTCACATCCACAAGCAAAAATTGATTGATTTTCATTCTTACTAAATGCCACTGACCAGAGGCGATTAGCGTATCCTCTCAAATTATCTTGACATTTCCATTTTTTTTTGTCTTGATCCCAATCCCAGAGTTTGACAGTGCGTCCATCACCACCGCTTATAAAAAATAGAGGTTTATCAGTGTTAGGACTAAATGCAATGCTTCTGATCAAATGTGTATGACCATTTTGGTCTTGGTTTTCTGAAAGAGAATTATCCAATGTGCTAATCAGTTTCCATTTGTCTCCAGTTAAATCAAACAGTAGAATTTTATGCTCACTATTATCAGGTTGATTCTTACAAATACATCCAATTGCAAGAATACTCCCATCGCAACTAAATGCTAGTGTACGTATTTCACTAATATATTTTGTATATTCATAGTCTTTTTCAGATCCGTTTTCAATATAGACTAGCTGGAATTGTAAGTCTTGTTTATTGTTAGTATCGAAAATTTTCAATTTTCCATCTTCAGATCCAGTGGCTATAATTTGTTTTGTTGCATTAAACGCAATACAACGTATTAATTTTTCATGCCTCTTACGTTCTTGGTAGAATATTTGAGGGTTACGTGTACTTAAATCCCAACCAATAAAATCTCCCTCTTGGCTACAACTATAAAGAGTTCTGTCATCAATAAAAGTCATACAATACACATTACTGATGGGCAAACGTATTGTATCTTTCTCTTTAATTTTGTAGAAAGTTATTGCATTTCCATCTCCTCCAAATGCCAGAATATTGCTTTCAGGATCAAGGCTAAAGGCTACTGATAATACACGTCCTGTTTCACGCCATGAGTTGGTTTCCTTAAAATTGAGTTTGCCTGAAGCAAGGTTTTCAATCTCGAACAACTTAACGCTACCATCTTCTGCTGCTAATGCAAATCGTTGAGAATTTGTCCCTGAACTAAAAGCCACTGACCAAATCTGATTTCCTGCTCCCTTTTCAAAAAAACACAGAGCCAAGTTTTCTGTATTATGTACTCGAATTAATCCATGAGCATCGCCTGTAGCAAAATAATTACCATCAGCATTAAAAGCAATGGAGTGAATACATCCTAAAGGTTGAGTAAAAATACAGTTCTTCAGGTCAGAGTCATTAAAATCCACTCCTGTTAAGATAGCGTCTCGGAAGTCAACACCCCAAATATCTATTTCTGATAGATCCCAGTATTGAAAATCTTTTTCCGAGTATAATTGCAACAATAAGTTGAGAATATTTCCTGCTGTATAGTTGTTTTTCAGAAATTTATGTTTTTCCATAGTGTCTTATTAATTTAACAATAGTTGTTGGATTATATTAACAATTTCGTTTTTACTTTTTCCTTTTTTTTCTAGCTTATTTTTAATTTGATTCATAATGTATTTATTTATCAGTAATTCTTGAGAATTTCTATATGCAGTAAAAATAGGAATTTTACCCAATCGAGGCAATATTTTATTTTTGTTTTTATCATTATTTTCTGCAATAGCATCAACTAAATCATCAACTAAATCATCAATAATTTTTTCAATAGCATCAAACCATATTGTAGCGTCTGCGTAGGGATTATCCTTTCTATCATAAATATCTTGAATTACTAAGTCTACTAACTTTTCTTTATTCGGTATTTTTCCTGGCTTTATCTTTATCTGTTCTGCTGAATAATCTTCTGGTTTCTGGCCTTTTATGCCCCATTGTAATAAATCTAAAACACGTTTATTGACAATTTTATTGACTATCTCACCGTCATAAATATTTATATAATTGAATTCTTTCAAAAAAAGCATATCCTGTGGCAAGTCGGACACTCCTGGCAATAACACAGGAATTACTGGTATATTCTGTTTTAAACACATTGACAAAATTACTTTTAATTCCAGTCCTTGCCACATTCCTAATCCACTTTTTCCAATAAATATAGCGGCTGATTTACTTAATGGAATTCCTTTTTGTATTGCATCTTGAAATAAACTTCCTGGACGAATTTCTTCTCCATCTAACCACGAGGTTATACCACGCTTTTCAAGTGCTTCATAAATAACTTTAACTACAGGCTTATCTATACTATTGTGAGCTAAAAAAACATCAAATTCAGCCATTGTTCACTTCCTTTTGTTTTTCCTTGACTCCAGCAATTTCCGCTAATGCGTTGGCATATTTTTCCAAGTCTTTCCTCAGTAATTCTAACTCAGCCCGCAATTTTGTTTCTTCAGACCAATTGCGCTCATGTTCTTTCGCACTCAGATGAGGAGGACGCTGTGCTTCCCATGTTTGTAAGAGAGGATGCCACTTAGCAAGGAAAGGACGCAAACCGTTATTTAAGACTGCGATCGCAATTCCTCCCACTGAATCAATTGATGCTCCCACATCAGGACCTGCTTCCTTTAAAACTTGTCTGGTTACAGGAAACAGGTTGTATAAAGATGTCAAAGCTTCCCGTAAAAGTCCTTGGTCAGTTTCTAAAGGCTGTACTGCAATGCGGGTAACAAGTTCAACAGAAAGTGACCAGGCGGCTTTGCGTTCTGTTGGATCGGCTTCCCATTCCACAGAACCAATACTAAAAGGAAGACTGAATGATACTTTTTTTTTTGATTTTGGCAGGGTCAGATTTAGGCATAATAAGTGAAATTATGTAAAACAATAATCTTAGTTAAGCATCACATAATTTCGCAGGATTTTAGCTAAATATGTCATATTACTTAAAAATCAAACTTTAGATAGTGGACAGGTAAGACGAGAGTATCAAATTGCAGTTCTCGGTAATGAATAGGCGGAACTGCTTGCAGCAGCGCTTCACTATCGCCCTGTAAAGTAGACTATCTTTGTCCCATATTGTTGACGATGACTTTGCACTTAGCGCAGAATTGACGAATGATCCCGTAGGCGCTGATTTTCTGCCCTTAATTCTTTGACTTCTGATTGTAACTGCTCTATTAAATTTAGTAATATCTCTACTGTATGACGCATTGATTCGTCTGCAATCCCTTTTGGCTCGATGGTTTGCAGTAAATTTGATATTAATTTGTCACTCTCAATAATTTTTTGCGTCATGTCTCCTATTCTATGACACTGTGTGTACCTCGTTGCACTTATTTTCCTCTGTTACCCCTATTTATTGAGCCGATACCGAAAATGTATATGTAGGGCTTGCTGAATAAAGCTAAAACCGTTTATTAATAAAGGTTTTACAGATTTTTATCTCAAAAAAATGCACCTATTTTGGGACACCATCAGCCAAAATAGGTGCATTTTTCCTTATCGGATTTGGAAAATTGAGGATATCCATATAGCTAAAACTGTTCCCAGTTAAGAGTTCCCTGCCTTCACAGACAACTTATTCAGCTCTGTCAACTGTCACTTGCTATAGCTGCTACTGGCAAAAATCCACCGGCTTGCATTTGCCATAATCTGTGATAAGCTCCACCCTTAGCCAATAGTTTAGAGTGTGTACCATCTTCAATGATGCGACCTTGATCAAACACCAAAATCCGGTCTAAATGAGCGATAGTGGATAAACGATGGGCTACTACAATAACTGTTTTTCCATTCATTGCTGAATCCAGAGTATCTTGAATGGCTTTTTCGGTAATGGAATCAAGGCTAGAAGTGGCTTCATCTAAGATTAAGATGGGTGCATTTTTGAGGATAACACGGGCGATAGCAATTCTTTGTCTTTGTCCCCCAGAGAGTTTAACACCGCGTTCACCCACCAAAGAATCATAACCCTCCGTCATTTGGACAATAAAATCGTCAGCATAGGCTTTCCGTGCTGCTTCTATCAATTCCGCCTGTGATGCTTCTAAACGTCCGTAGAGAATATTTTCTAATAAAGTCCGATGGAACAGAGAAGGATCTTGAGGAATCAAACTAATTTGCGAATGTAGGGCTTCCTGAGTCATATCTTTGATATCCACCCCATCAATCAATATTTGTCCCGATTGAGGGTCAAATAAACGCAAAATCAGATTGACAAAAGTAGATTTCCCAGAACCGGAAAAACCCACTAATCCGACGCGCTCTCCTGGTTGAATGGTGACAGAAAGATTAGTGAATACAGTCTTTTCTGATGAGTAACTGAAATGCACCTGCCGAAACTCAATACTACCTTTAGTGATGGCGTGATTTATAGCATTATCCCGATCAGTAATTTCATGGGGTTGAATGATAGTATTCACACCATTAGCTACATTACCAATATGTTCAAAAAACTCTAGAAACCGTTTGCTTAAATTGCGGGCTTCACTAATGATTAAAAGTGACAAACTGGTGGCAACAACAAAGTCAGCCGCAGCTATTTTTCCTTGACTCCACAGAGAAAGTGAGTAATATAGAGTACCAATTTTCAGAATTGCTGCTGAAATAAACTGAAACCAGCGAATTCGTTCAGAATACCAGTTAGATTTTCTCACCTCCCTGAGTTCGCGTTTTAATTGGTCATTCAAATAGCGGCGTTCAAAACCCAAACGGGCAAAAAGTCTACTACTAGTAAGATTTGTCACAGAATCTACAATAATACCTGTAGTTTCACTTCTAGCAGCGGCGGCTTTCCGTGCATATATTCGACAACGAGTCGCCAACCAGAAGGAAATACTGATAAACAAAACTGCCCAAATCCCCACAAATGCCGCTAGGGGAGGATAGGCGCGATAGAGTAGAATTGTGGAGACTATATAAACGATAATTACTGGCATAAATTCCGTAATCATCATTTGCATCGTTTGGGTAACACCCAGGGAAGTTTCCGCAATGCGATGGGCTAACGCACCAGCAAAACTACTGCTGAGATAACGATGGGAATGCTGCTGTAAATAGGCATATAGCGATCGCACAATATGCTGTCTGTGGATGGGATGGAGAATAGTTTGTAACAGTCCAGCGGAACGCCCAAATACCACCTCACCTATACTCAAGGACGTAAACAGAATCAAGGGTTGTCTCAAAATATCAAAAATCAGTTTACTGTCCCCCGTGGAGTGTCGTGTCACACTGCGAATCATTTCACCAATCGCATAAGGTAACATAATTCCACAGGTGGCGTGGGCGATTTCCAGAAGCACCATTAACACATACCACCAGCGAAACTGATTCACAAAATAACAAATAAATAGGAAAGGAGTATCTGGTAATTCGGGCGCATTGGGAGCGCGTTGAAAAGATTTAGAAAGTCTGATTTTTTTAGTCATGGAAGTAAGTTGTTCTGTCAAATAAAAATAGTCGGCAACATAAACCGACCAAGGGCATAAGTAATTAACAAGTAAAAATTATTAAAAAGCAGGTTTAATTTGCTTTTTTAACGCCCTGCTGTAATATTTCCTAAACCATAATTTCTGGTGGTGTGATTGCAGCATATAAATCAGGCGAAAGTAAGGCTTCCTGAATATTAATTTTTTTAGGAATCACTCCCTCTTGAAAGAACAAATCGGCCACGCGTTGTTGTTCAGCAATTAGGGCAGGGCTGAGTCCTCTGCGTCCGGCAAAAGTACGACGAGACATCACTTTTGCGACTACATCTTCATCGAGTTTTTGTTCAGTAATCATCAATTTAGCTACTTCATCTCGATTTTTTTCTGCCCATTGATCGAGAGCATGAAGTTCCTCAATAATAATTTTGAGCAAGCCAGGATTATCTTCGGCAAATTGTCTATCAGCAATATAGTAACCACCAGGAGAATCTAGCCCTACAGAATCTCTAAGAACTCGAATTCGACCCATTTTTTGAGCGATCGCATAGTGGGGATCTCCTGTCATCCAAACGGGAATTCTCCCTTCCAAAAACGCAGCCCGCGCCTCAATAGTCGGTATACTTTTGATTTTAATATCCTTGATAGTTAAGCCAATTGACTGCAAGGCTCTAAGAATAAAATAGTGGGATGCCGAGCCTTTTTGAAAATATACTTCTTGCCCTTTAATATCCTCAAACTTCTTCAGTGGAGATTCCGGTGGTACGGCAATAACACTACTTTTTCCCGTGGTTGCGGTTCTTTGTGTACCCACAACATAAACAAGATTTGAACCAGCTACTTGAGCAAAAATTGGTGGTGTTTCTCCCACTGATCCCACATCAATTTTGCCAACACGCATCCCTTCCATGAGTTGAGGTCCTTGGGCAAATTGCGCCCATTCCACCTTAATTCCCAACGGCTCTAAGCGTTTCTCTAAAACTTTGCGATTTCTGAATAGATCCCCTGCACTCTGATACCCCATGCGGAGAACCTTAGTTTTGATATCCAAGGAACTGGGACTTTTTACCAAATTCTGTTGGCTTTGGTCTCTACAACTTCCTAACAGATATGCCATAGAAAATCCACATAGACTTGATGTGGCAAAATTGAGAAAACGACGGCGTTTAATCATAACTTTTTTATCCATGAGATATTGCTGATTTAAATAACTTTTGGTGGTCATCTACAGAAAATTTAAGCTTTGAGATAGTGACTACCAATTCCAAAACTTAGATTTGGAAAAGGCTTAATGTTCGGTTCTAACGCACAGCATCTCCCCGACGATATTCGGCGGTAATGTCATCTAGTTTTTGTTTCAAATTGTCGTCAAGTTTGACTTCCACAGCCTTGAGACTGTCAAAAAGTTGTTCTGGACGACTAGCACCAATGATAGGGGCTGTAATAATCGGATTAGCCAGAACCCAAGCTACTGCTAGACTAGTCAGGGATAATCCCGCCAAATCTGCCACTGTGCGTAATTGTTCCACAGTATTAAATTCGCGGTCATGCCAATAACGGTCTTGATAACGCTCTGCGGCTGCACCCAAAGTAAAACGAGTACCTGATGTTGGACCTTCAGCCAGATTATGTTTACCTGTCAGCAGTCCCCCTGCTAAGGGATTGTAGGGAATTACAGCCAGTCCTTCTTCTTGCGCTAGGGGTAATAATTCTCGCTCAATTTCCCGGAATAAGAGATTATAGCGGGGTTGAATGGAGACAAAGCGAGTCAAATGACGGACATCTGCACGACCCAAAGCGCGGGCTAATCGGTAAGCTAAGAAGTTGGAAACTCCGATATAGCGGACTTTACCAGCACGAACTATTGTATCGAGTGCTTCTAGGGTTTCATCCAGAGGAGTTGAAGCATCATCAGAATGCAATTGATACAGGTCAACATAATCAGTTCCCAGTCGTCTGAGGGAAGCATCAATAGCATCTAAGATATGTTTGCGTGAAGATCCCTGGTCCCAAGGTGCAGGACCAACTTTACCGACGGCCTTAGTAGCAATGATAAAATGTTCTCGTTTGCCTTTTAACCAACGGCCAATAATTTCCTCAGTCCTTCCAGCAGTGGGTAGTCCACCACCAAGGGGATAAACATCAGCCGTATCGAGAAAGTTGATTCCAGCTTCGGCTGCGGTATCGAGGATTTTTATAGATGTTTCTTCATCTGTTTGTAGTCCGAAGGTCATTGTACCGAGAACGAGCCGAGAAACGGTGAGTCCGGTTTGACCGAGTTTGGTGGTTGGTAAAGTTATAGAATTGCTCATAATCTAGTTTTTGTTATGGGTGTGAAAATTTTGATGCGGAATATTTGGGCGTTTGCTTGGGGTGCTTTGGTTGGAATTCTTGGGGGATTAATTGGTTTAGGTGGTGCAGAATTTCGCCTACCAGTTTTAGTTAGCATTTTTAACTATCGAACTTTACAAGCAATTATTATTAATCTCATGGTGAGTCTCGTTACTGTCACTTTTTCTTTCATTTTTCGGAGTGGCATTATTGGTCTTGAGAATGTTTTCTCAAACCTGACAGTAATCATTAATATTTTGGCAGGTTCTCTGATTGGTTCTTATGTTGGAGTTAACTATGCCACCAAAATCAACGAAAAAACTTTAAATCGAGTTGTTGTTGTTTTTCTATTTTTTCTCAGCTTTGTATTAATTGGACATAATTTTATTTTCAGTCTTCAAAGTTGGCAACTTCCAAATTTACTAAGAATAGGTATCGCGTTTGTAGCGGGAATTGTGATTGGTATATTCAGCAGTATGCTTGGTGTCGCAGGCGGTGAGTTGATTATCCCGACAATTATTATGGTGTTTGCAATTGACATCAAATTAGCAGGAAGTTTGAGTCTGGCAATCAGCATTCCCACAATCATTATGGGTCTATACAAATACAAAAGTCAGCAACGATTAAAAGAAGTAAAATCAGAACAAGGATTCATTGTTTCAATGGCATCTGGTTCAATATTGGGAGCATTTATTGGCAGTAGTCTTTTGAGGTATGTAGCAAGTTCTTCCTTATATGTAATTTTGGGTATCATTCTCTTGTTGTCGGCGTTGAAGTTGGCAAAACATAAGCATTAGGAAATGAATGTAGAGACGTTATATATAACGTCTCTATGGCTACAACATTACAAAGTCATTTACACACTTACCAAAGTTTTGTTCTCTACTTGAGATTCGGTCTTAGGTAGTTTGGATTCTACTGCTGTATCTTTGAAGAAATCGGGGTTAGCTTGGGTGTAGAATTTATGAGGATTGCCGAATACATAAGCCTTGAAGTCATCTTCAGAAATCACGCCTTCTCTTACCAAATCCCAGCTTTCCGCTAAAGGTGCGGTGAGATCGGGTACATCCCAGTGACCAACATCGGAGGAGTAAATGGCATTAAGCTTGACTCCCAAGGGGTTGGCTTTGTCGTTGAATGCGGCTGCAATGGTACGATCATCAGATTCAGAACCAAAGAAGAAACTGTTCACCCAAAGATCGCGTATATCTTCAATTGACTGAATACCTGCTGCACCAAAATCTTCCAACTCACTACCCACAGGTGAACGACTGTGACGGTTGAAGGAAGCTCCCAATACACTCTTAGTTAATTCTTCTTTGCTGAGGGAATGTCCTTGAGTAATTTCTCCACCATACTGTGCAAATAACTCAAACAACTCATCAGGATTAGCTAAATCTGGGTTGTAGTTTTGCAGTCCTTCTAAACTCCGTTTGGAGAAACGATCCACTAAATGAATGTAGACGTGAGCGCCCCAATCTGCACCACCTTCTAGCATCCCAACACGCAATTGTGGGAAGCGTCTAGTTACACCACCAAAAAACAAGGCTTTGGCAAACGCTTGTGAACCATCAGCAAAGTGACCGATGTGGTTGTTCATGTAGTTACTAATGGAGGAGCGTCCAGTCCATCCTTGGCTACCGTAATGAGTGGTGAGAGGTACGCCTAATTCGACGGCTTTAGCCCAGAAGGGATCATAGTCGTATTCACTATCTAGACCGAAAAAGTCAATGTAAGAGGCATATTTGCCAATTTCGGGGAATTGATCGGCAGGATATTTATCTGCGATCGCTTTAATTGGACGTTTCACACCACCAGGAATATTTGCAACTTTCAAACCTAGTGTATTTACCGCAAATTCTAACTCTTCAATCGCTTCTTGGGGAGTAGTCATGGGGATACCAGCTACTACTGTCAGGCGATCGCTATATGGGCGGTAAATATCAGCATGATAATGATTAATCGCCCGTTGCAATAATTGACGGTTCTCCTTACTTGCACCAGCCGCAGCTAAGGCATTATTAGGAAATAGTACAGAATAGTCTGAGCCTTGCTCCGCTTGACGTTCATAGAGTAATGCGGGGAGAGTATAGGTAGCCAAATCTAAGGTATTACGGGTAACTCTAGCCCACCAAGGCGATCGAATTGTGCGGTTGTTCTGACGTTCTTCTGGAGTTTGTTGATACCAGTCTTTACCTTCAGTCTTGGAATTGAGACGGGAGGATTCAGCTTTGCGTAATTCATCTACCAGCTTCACACCGCCGTAGTGAGCAATATAATCCTCAAGAGCAGGAGTAAAGTCATTAGTGTGAACATCAGTATCAATGACAGGATAATCAAGATTGGCTCTGACTGCGGCGGAGGGGGAGCTTTTCAATTTGCTATATTTAGTCATATTTTCCTTAGAAAAGTTACAAGACAACTTAGATCCCTGACTTCTCAAACAATTGCAGAATCTAAAAGTTATGAATTTTCAAGAAATCGGGAATCTGTGGGAGATTGTGCTGTTGATTTTGACTTGAGTGTTGAACGTGAGATTCTTGTCTTTTAGACAAGCCTAACTTTCCGATAGTCTGCATAGACTCCGGTAGGCTTTTAACGTCTGTGCTGACGGGATGGTTTAGATCCCCGACTTCTCAAAGAAGTCGGGGATCTGTAGGAATCATTTACACAAATGCCAACGTTTTTTCCTGTTGTTGAACAGCAAAACGATTAACTGGACGACGTAAACCAAGGTTTTCACGCAAGGTACTACCCTCATATTCAGTACGAAAGAGTCCGCGTTTTTGCAGAACAGGAACGACTAAATTCACAAACTCATCCAATCCTGTAGGTAGGATCGGTGGCATAATATTAAAACCATCCGCCGCACCATTGATAAACCATTCTTCTAATTGATCAGCGATGGCTTCAGGAGTACCCAAAATGGTACGATGACCCCGTGCGGTCGCCAAAGAACGATATAACTCACGCAGTGTGAGAGTGCCACGAGTAGCTAAATCCTTAACCAGTTTCAGACGACTCTTGTTATTGTTGGTATCAGTGGGTAATTCAGGAGCTATATCATCTAAAGAATATTTAGACAAATCCACACCTTTGTAATAGTTAGCTAAAATTCCCCAAGCTACATCAGGATGAATTAAAGATTGCAAAAACTCATATTTTTCCTGAGCTTCTTCTTCGGTACGCCCTATAATGGGGAAAGCACCAGGCATGATTTTAAGATCATCGGGGGAACGTCCATATTTCGCCAACCGCCCTTTAACATCCGCGTAAAATTCCTGAGCATCGGCTAAAGTTTGATTAGCAGTGAAAATTACCTCAGCAGTGCGTGCCGCTAAATCTCTTCCTGGTTCAGAAGCACCAGCTTGGACAATGACAGGATAACCTTGGGGTGGACGAGCAACATTTAAAGGACCTCTAACAGCAAAATGTTTGCCCTTGTGATTCAATGTATGCAGTTTGTCCGCATCAAAATAAACACCAGATTCTCTATCTTTGATAAAGGCATCATCCTCCCAACTATCCCACAATCCTTGCACCACTTCCACAAACTCTTCAGCCCGTTCATAACGTTGGCTGTGTTCTGGATGATGTTCCAGTCCAAAATTAGCCGCCGCATTCTCATTACCTGTGGTGACTACATTCCATCCTGCACGGCCGTTACTTAAATGGTCTAGGGAAGCAAACTTCCGTGCCAATGTGTAAGGATCTTCGTAGGTAGTGGAAGCAGTGGAAATAAAACCGATGTTTTTGGTAACGGAGGATAAAGCCGAAAATAGAGTAACAGGCTCAAAATGAGCCATTTTCCCATTACGAATTTGAGTTTCAGGAGAACCACCCCAAACGCCTGGACTATCTGCTAGAAAAACAGCATCAAATAACCCCCGTTCCGCAGTTTGAGTAATTTCCTTGTAATGCTCAAAATTCAAACCTGCATCTATTTGTGTATTGGGGTGTCGCCAAGCAGAAATATGATGACCAGTAGCTTGAATAAATGCACCTAATCGAAACTGACGTTTTGCGCTCATATATTTTTATCTTTGTATGGTGTAATTGCAAATTGGCTCAACCTGAGATTTAAAATCTAAAACTTTGCGCCTTTGCTCCTTTGCGTCTCTGGGCGAAACCCAATTATTTAAACTGCTGCTAATACCTTTTGATATTGATTAACTGGACGAGATAAACCCAGATTTTCACGCAGAGTTGTTCCTTCATACTCAGTGCGGAACAATCCCCGCCGTTGTAATTCAGGAATTACTAAATCAACAAAATCATCTAGTCCACCAGGAAGATAAGGAGGCATAATGTTGAAGCCGTCAGCAGCATCATTGACAAACCAGCTTTCCAGTTGATCTGCAATTTGTACTGGTGTACCGATAATTGTCCAATGACCACGCGCTCCCGCAATCCATTGATAAAGTTCACGAATGGTAAAATTGTGTTTACGAGCAATATCAATTAATAATGCTTGGCGGCTTTTGTTATCATTGGTTTCTGGTAAATCTGGCAGTGGTTCATCAAGGGGATAAGAGGAAAGATCCGTGCCTATAAGTCCCTGTAATAAAGCCAAACCAACCTGGGGATGAATTAAATCTTGCAGTTCTTGATACTTGGCTTTTGCTTCTGCCTCTGTGATACCAACTACGGGAAAGACACCGGGCATAACTTTGAGTTGGTCTGGTGTGCGTCCATATTTTGCTAATCTACCTTTAACATCTGCATAGAAGGCTTGAGCATCTTCTAGAGTTTGTTGAGCAGTAAATATAACTTCGGCGGTTCTACCAGCCAGTTCTTTTCCATCTTCAGAAGAACCTGCTTGGACAATTACAGGATAACCTTGGGGCGGACGGGCAATATTCAATGGTCCGCGCACGGAGAAGAATCTGCCTTTATGGTTCAGTTCATGTATTTTATTAGGGTCGTAGTAAAAAGCTGTTTCCTGATCACGAACAAAAGCGTCGTCTTCCCAACTATCCCACAAACCTTTGACTACATCAATAAATTCATGGGCGCGAATATAGCGATCTGCGTGAATAGGATGGTTTTCCAAACCGAAATTACCGGCTGTTTCACTACTACCAGTTGTGACTACATTCCAGCCTGCTCTTCCTCCAGAAATATGATCTAAGGAAGCAAATTTGCGTGCGAGAATATACGGATCTTCATAAGTAGTAGAGGCAGTGGCAATAAAACCAATCTTTTCTGTCACCGCAGACAAGGCTGAGAAGAGGGTGACAGGTTCAAAGTCACCACCAAAGGCTGTGCGTCCTTCCGCACCACGCCGTTGTTGTAAGGCTAAACCGTCGGCGAGAAAAAATGCGTCGAATTTACCGCGCTCGGCTGTCTGGGCTATCTGCTTATAATGCTCAAAATTGAGAGCGCCATTACTCCGTGCTTGGGGATGTCGCCAAGCTGCAACGTGCTGACCTGCTCCGGGTAAAAATGCACCTAGTCTTAGTTGTTTTTGTTGTTTGCCCATATCAGACTCCAAGTAATATTTTTTACTAAATGAATATAGGATGATAATGATTTTCTGGGATAGCAGTTGTCAGTTATGCCACTGTAACTGCTGCATATTTAGTTATTAGCAAAGCTTTTTCAACTCCTTAGCCATAGCTGTACGCATTAGCGTTAGTGGTGGGTTATTAATAAACTACTGTATCTCGACTGATTTATCGTACATTAATAGTAGAATCTCACAACTCTCATGAAAAAGCAAGTACCTTTTAAGAAAAAATTGATTAACTAAATTTGTTAGCAGCTAATTGTTAGATATTCTAAGTATTTGATGACTCTACAGTGTGCAGTGTGTACGACCGCTCAATTTGAATACAGCGTATAGTTCAAATGCACTATTTAACTACTGAGTGCAAATACAGTAGAGTTTGGGAGGTGTTGAATCACTTCTTTGCTATCCTGCCAAAATGACTCATGGTTCACTTCCAGAACCAGAAAGACTTAAACGGGGTATTAAGGATAATTTGGTCAGGTTGTCAGTCGGAATTGAGCATTATCTAGATTTGCAAGCTGATTTAGAAAATTCTCTATCTTGATAATCAGCAATAAGATAGAGAGAAAAAAGGCAGAAGTGTATTAGTAAAAGTTAATAATTTCTGCTTTTATAGAAAAAATTAACGCTGTTTTTTGTCTTATATTAAGAAATAATAAATATCAATATTTTCTAATAAATCAATATGTATAGATATATCTAATTGAAAAGCTGATAACTTTACTGAATCAAAAATTTTAAAATAAAGTTTGTAACCCTTATTTAATCAGAACTTCATCAAAAAAATATCATTAATTTATCTAGCAATGCTACACAAACTCCGACAATTCTATCGGAATTATCAATTTTAATTTAGAGTTGCATACCCATTGATTTTTGAAAAACTTTTAATTAGCGTTGTAATTAGTCCGGCTCAGGACTGAAGATACATATCAAAAAATCAAGGAGTATTTAGTATGATGATGATGATGACTAAATCTATGACTAATGAAATGCAAATATGCGTGAACGCTTGCATGGAATGTCATAAAATGTGCCTAGAAACCATGACTTACTGTATGACTAAAGGTGGTAAGTACATGGATATAACCATGATGACAATGCTGCGAGATTGTGCAGAAATGTGCATGATGTGTACAAATATGATGATGGCTGGTTCTGAGTTCAGCGATCGCACTTGTATGTTATGTGCGGAAATGTGCGATCGCTGTGCAATAACCTGCGAAAAAATGAGCGATGATAGCAAGATGATGGAATGTGCTGCTGCTTGCCGTAGATGTGCAGAATCGTGCAAATCCATGCAAATGATGCCTGTTTAATTATTTTTTACTTGCAGAAGTTTATCTGCGACCCAATGGTCAAACGCTTAGGCTATAATCAGTCTGGGCGTTTGTAGCTTTGGTGGAAATCAACAAAACTATATATACTAAATTCACTAATGAATTTAATTTGATATTTGATTCTGTATATAAAGCACAGTCTGTAACTATTAGACTATCAACTTCTAGTTATTTCTGGTAATTAAATATTCTTCTTTAGGTTATCTTTTAGGTAGTTCTGGTATTGATACTCGAAGAGTGTTAGGAGTAGGAACTGCACAAGGTAATTTTGCCGAGAAAGGCTTTTATTTTTGCTAAACTAGAATATAGGTACAAAAAAAGGGAATACCAAGCTATGACACTTGCTAATTCATCAATTCCTCAACACTATACACTTGATATTGAACCGGAAGGGCGTTTAACTTTACCCCAAGAAATCCAAGAAATACTCAATTTAGAATCTGGAGACAGATTAATTTTAACTCTGGAAGATAACGGAAAACTCCAATTAGTCAGCCTCAAACAACAAGTTAAAAAATTAAGAGGTTTATTAAAAGATAAATCACCTGATAGAAACTTGGTTGATGAACTTATCCAGGAACGCAGACAGGAGTATTTAAGTGAATAAATCTGTGTTAGATGCTTCTGCCTTTTTAGCTTATCTTAGAGATGAACCAGGAGCAGAAATTGTAGAAAATGCGTTGATTGATGGATGCTATATCAGTATTATTAATTGGGTAGAGGTATTATCAAAAGTTGTTGATTTAGGAGAATCACCAGACGAAATTATTAAACGATTGAGAGATGAAGGATTATTAGAAAATAGTCTAGAAATTATTGCTTGCAATGAGGAAGATGCTATAACTATAGCTAAATTTCGACCTTTAACTAAAAGTGCAGGATTATCATTAGGAGATCGTGCTTGTCTTGCTTTAGGTAAACGATTGAATTTGCCTGTATTAACAGCAGATAAAGTCTGGACTAGTTTATCTCTGGGAATTACTATTACTTTGATTCGTTAAAGTTCATCATCATTTGACAAATACTTTTTAACATTTTCTGATTGATAATTTCGTTCATAGCTGTCTCGGTAAATTGATGCAAAATCAAGAAACTCCAGAACAGCAGGTTCTTCCATCCAGGGCTTGTTATATATGTGCATAATCCAATTACATAAACTAGAATCATCAATAATTTGATCGAAGTCAACATCATAATTATGTTTTTTATGACGCATTACATTTAACTTTGGTAAATAATTCCAGTATTCAAGATTAGCAAGAAACTCTTTAATATCATTGTCTACTTGTGCATTAAACTCTTGCGCGGTGTATATTCTAGGAGGTTTTTTTTCAGAGTTTTCTGATATTTTTCCGCCAATTCTCATAATCTTTTCCTTGGTTACTGAATTATTTGGAGTAAAAATTTGTAGTTTTAACGCACCCTGCTTGCTTAAAGTATCAAATCTTCTGGATTTAAGGAAATCAAATGGTTTTTTACTTTATTAAGCAAGTTTGTATTTAATGGATCTCCAAGAGGAATATTACCTTTTATAAAGTGAATAGTTATAGCTACGTTGGAATAACGGTTAACTATTCCTGCTGCCATCATTCTTCTATAGTCATATTTTCTAATAAAAATGTCGCAATCATTGCCAAATTCAGATACTAATTTATCAAAATAAGGTTGAAACTTTTTTTCTATCCCGATAAGATTACTTGACTTGTAGGGAATATCACTCATAAATTCACCAATCATAAAATATTAGCATTTTGGTTTATCACGTTAAATTGTAACACTTTATACAAAAGTTGATCATTTAGTGATCACTTAAAGCAGCAAATGGTTTTCTTAAAAAAGATGATTTTCAGCAGTATAGCAAATTTTTTGACCAAATCAAAGGTAGTAATGTAGGAATTTCCTTTGGACAATCAGCAATTAAATCAGCCTTGTGAGTTTCCAACTCTTCCTTACTTCCATAGCCATAAGTCACACCAATTGAAGCAATATTATTTTTCTTAGCCCCATTAGCCCCAATGATATCATGAGAGCGATCTGCTTACAGGAGCGTTTCGAGATTCCTACGGAGCGCTTCGCGATCGCACTTTCTACACAGTTATCGAACGCTTACCATATTCCTTACACGATCACAGCAAAGATATCACTATAATAGAAACATCAATCTTCACAGTTAACTGTAATGACTATCAAAGAGTTACTCTTACAAGAAATTGACAACACCCCCAACGAACTCCTAGAGGATCTGCTGAGTTTTTTACAATCACTGAAAACAACCCAAAAACAGCCTCTAAGTACATATCAAGAACTCTTAGAACGAATTGATTACTTAGAAACAATAGTAGGTATTCGTAAAGGACTAGATGAATTTAAGCAAGGTGAAGGAATACCAGCAGATCAAGCATTAGCAACCCTAAAAAACAAATTTAATATTCCTCCTCGCTCATGAATTACCAAGTTATTATTCAACCTACAGCTTTTCAAGAAATCGAAACTGCTTATCGTTGGACGTGCGATAATCTGAGTCCTGAAGTAGCAAACAATTGGTACTATGAACTTGAAGATGCTATAGCATCATTACAAAAATTTCCTAATCGCTGTATGATAGCACCAGAAGCAAAAGTAATTGGTGGTGAAGTTCGTCAACTCTGGATTGGAAAACAAAGAAAATATCGAGTTTTGTTTGTAGTCGAAGAAGATGTTATCGCCATTCTTCATGTTCGTCATAGTCGCCAATCTTATTTAAGTGAAGAGTCATAATGATGTTTATTAGCCATAGCATAATCTTCTGTAAGTATCGCTTTTAATAATGATCAGAGTTGAGCGATCAAATCAAAGGCAGCAATGTAGGAATTTCATCTGGATAATCAGCAATTAAATCAGCTTTGTGAATTTCCAATTCTTCCCTAGTTCCATAGCCATAAGTTACACCAATTGAAGCAATATTGTTTTTCTTAGCTCCGATGATATCATGAGAGCGATCTGCTTGCAGCAGCGCTTCGCTATCGCCTACCATAACAAAGGATTTCATATCCAATAATAAGTTTGGTAATTTTGTTTCTACCCCCTTACGTCCACTCCGGTCAAAACCATCAATTATCGGCTGACCACTCTCCAATTCCTGCATCCCTTTCCTGATGGTACGTCTATTCCATCCTAACTCTCGTTCTACTAAAGTCTGTCCACCTATTCCCAATCCTTTAACTACTTCTGCCATGAATTGTCTTCGATCGCTTCCCTTGAGTTTTTTGGCTGTTCTTATGTACAGATATTTTAGGTTCTCCGTTAGTTCAATGATAGATTTTGGACGCATTAGGTTAGCTGCACACTGAAATTATCTTCTCTCATTATAGGATCAATCATTCTGTGGAGTTCTCTAATTCTCACCATGCCAGATACTATGAGCTTAGAACGGCGAGCGATGCTCAAAGCCTACGGCGCACAGTTGGAACTAACTCCGGGTATTGAAGGGATGATAGGAGCTATCCGACGGGCAGAAGAAATTGTTGCCTCCCTCCCCCATGCCTTTATCCCCCAACAATTCGTTAATCCTGCCAATCCGAAAATTCACCGAGAGACAACAGCCGAGGAACTTTGGGCAGATACCGATGGAGAAATTGACATTGTGGTGTCTGGTGTTGGTACTGGAGGCACAATTACCGGGATAGCAGAAGTCATCAAGCCCCGTAAACCCAGTTTTCAAGCTATTGCTGTCGAACCGTCCGCTAGTCATGTCTTGACTGGTGGTTCGCCAGGGGGGCATCAAGTTCAAGGGATAGGCGCTGGGTTTATTCCCAAAGTGCTGCGCTTGGAACTGATTGATGAAGTGATTTCTGTCACCGATGAAGATGCGATCGCCTTCAGTCGCTGTTTAGCTACAGAAGAAGGATTACTATCGGGCATTTCTTCTGGAGCAGCCTTGTGGGCAGCGATTCAGGTGGGTAAACGTCCAGAGAATGCCGGGAAATTTCCGGCTGTGATTGTGGTACAGGAAATTTTCGGGGTGAATATTCATATTCGGGAAGTAACAGAGAGATTAGCACAACAAGGATATGTTGCGATCGCTCCTGCTATCTTCCAACGCCAAGCGCCCGGTTTTGAGGCTAAATACACCCCTGAAGATATTCAATTAGGCAGACAATACAAAGAACAGACCAAAGCCGAGGAAATATTAAGCGATATTCAGTCCACAATTGCTTATCTAAAAACCCTGCCTAACGTTAATGCTGATGCGATGCCTGCGGCGAGCGAAGCTATCGCATCTATTGGTTTTTGCTTTGGTGGACACATTGTTTATTTAGCAGCCACTCTCCCAGAAATTAAAGCTACAGCCTCTTTCTACGGTGGCGGTATTCCTAACTCTACTCCCGGTGGTGGTGAACCGACAATTACTCATACCCCAGATATCAAAGGGACTCTTTACGCCTTTTTTGGGACTGAAGATCAAGGCATTCCTCCAGAACAAACAGAACAAGTTGAAGCAGAGTTACAAAAACACAACATTCCTCACCAAGTTTTTCGCTATCCTGCTGAACACGGATTTTTCTGCAACCATCGAGCTAGTTACAACGCCGAAGCTGCTGCTGATGCTTGGCTCAAAGTTAAAGAACTATTTCACAAACAACTACAAACAGTGTAAATATCATGACTTATGGTGACATATTTCACATACTCACTTATGCCTTGCGGCACGCTTGCGCGAACAGGTGAGTGTGGGCTTCTCAACGACTCCTAATCCGGACATTGATTGAGCTTTAAGACCGTGTGTCCCACGGTTCTTGATATTTACAGATGTAGGTAGTTTTCCTCCTAATGCTTTTGGTTTATACGATATGCACGGGAATATTTGGGAATGGTGTCAAGACGATTGGCATAATAATTATATAGATGCGCCTAAAGATGACAGTGTTTGGACAAGTCAAAGCGGTAATATTAAGATACTGCTTGGTGGTTCGTGGAGCAACAATCCTGGGAATTGCCGTTCTGCTTCTCGCGACACCGACGACCTCGATGACTACAACTACACTGTTGGTTTTCGGGTTGTATGTAGTGGTGCGGCGAGGACTTAGTAGCCCTTTGTACTCTTGCACTTTTGCTCTTTGCTCTTATTTTCTTTACCCTTCAAAGCGTAGTGGAACGGAGCGATCTAAAAAATTTTATTTGAAAAAGCGGTTACTCCCGGTTCGCGCATTTTTTTGGAGATAAAGAGGTGGAAAGAGGTTCAGGTATCCAGAAATATTCTACATTAGGTAGGCAGTAAAGTCAAATCAATCTTTTCTTAGTTTTGTTAGCGATAGCTTTTACAGAAAAGAAATTTAGTTTGCCCAAAAACCCAAACAGGTTAAAATTCCGTTTTATAACCCCCTCACGATGAGGTAATTCTTGTGGCTGTAATTCCCATATATCAACTATTTCCTGTTCTTTTTCATCTAATAATTGGCAAGGAAGTAGTAGTTGAGAATGATGCCCAATTAACCAAGGCTCTCCATTTAGTAATTCTCTTTCTATTTGATCAAACATAAAATCACCTCCAACAATTTTCCTATTTTGTGTGAATCTTAAATTAAAAACTTATGAATCTTGGTATCTAATTGATGGAATAATAATTACCAGAATGTTTATTTTTGATATTTTTAACTTTTAAGGCTTAATGCCGACTTACCCAACGACGTGAAAACTACATCATTTTGGGGTGTATGAACCCGACTACAAAGAACATCTCGATAATGTCTTTCCAGCGGATTTTTTTAGATAAACCTGGATTACCAATCAGTTGCAAACCAATTTCTACGGATCGAATGGCATTACTTGTTGCCAAATATTTTACTGTTTGTGCGTGCAAACTAATATTCGAGTCATATTCACCTTGATCAATGTCTTTTGTGAGACTGTAAATTAGGCGATGGTTGGCATATAGTAAGGCTTCAATTTCACCAACAGATGCTTGAAAGTGTGGTAAACTTGCTAAACTTGTACCTAGATTGCTAGGCGAGCGCTCATTCAAATATTTAACTAACCAATTCCGTGCTGCTGTTGATACCCCTTGATACAAAGCACTTAAAAATAAACTCCCACCTGCCAGCATTAAGGGATCAGGTTTTGACTCAGCCTTGACAGGATGCACATCTAAGGCATACTCTAGGGGAATGCAGACATTCTCTAAAATCAGGTCGTGACTGCCTGTAGCTCTCATTCCCAAATGATCCCAAGTTTCCACAATCTTCACCCCTGGAATGTAACGGGGTACTAAAAAACTCCCTACTTGCGCTTCTTCATCATCTGTCCGCGCCCAAACTACAAAGTAACGCAAAATTGGGCTACCAGTAGTGTATTGTTTATGACCTGTTATTGACCAACCATCGGATGTCCGTTTGGCGATGGTTGCAGGTAATCCTCCCCTGGCTGGTGTACCTAATTCTGGCTCTACACGGGCAGCATTGAGCAAAGCTATACCTTCCACAGATTCTCGACACAGCCTTTCATAGATAGAGGAATGCCAGCGTCGGTGTCTAGCAGCGTTAGCGTGTTGTAGGTAGTGCATTGTCAGCACCAAAGCAGTAGAAGCATCTCCACTGGCTATCTTTTCAATCACTTGACAGGCTGTAGTGTACCCTACCGCCAAGCCACCAAACTCCACTGGTATAGTTAGACTCAATAATTGTGCTTTGTGCAGCGCCTCAAAGTTTTCAAAGGGAAAGGAACTATTGCGATCGTAGATGGAGGCACGGGTGGCAAAATCAGCCGCAAGAGTATCAACTTTCGCCAAAATATCGGAGAAAGATGTTGTTGTAGTTGAGGGTGTTTCTAAAACAAGTGATTTTGACATTGAGGTTTTCTCACTACTCTAAGAAATCTGGTTCTTCCCGCAAAATTCGGTCATAAAGTGGTTGAAAGCTAAACCAACCAGCGGCAGGTGTTCCCACTTGACCATGGGTAAAAGCTGCGGTTTCATGGTCTATGGAGATGGGTTTACCTGCTGCTTCTGCGAGGAGTTGGGCTTGAGCGGATCTTTCAAAAGAAATATACCAAAAAGCAGCCTCATCTACCGTCTGTCCCACTGTCAAAAAGCCATGATTCCGCAGGATGACAGCTTTTTTATCTCCCAAAGATTCGCCAATTCTTTTACCCTCAGAAGTATCTAAAACCACTCCTTTATAGTCATTAAATAGAGCATGATCTTGATAGAAAATGCAAGCATCTTGAGTTAGAGGATCAAGCAGACGACCCAAACTTGACCAAGCTTTCCCATGCAGGGAATGAGCATGAGCGGCTGCAACTATATCAGGTCGGGCTTCATGAACTTGTGAATGAATGGCAAAGGCCGCGCGATTGACAGGAGCATCACCTTTGACAATTTCGCCTTCGCTATTGACTAAAAGCAAGTCAGAAACACGGATGTGACCAAAGTATTTGCCCAAGGGATTCACCCAAAAATGGTCGGTGAACTCAGGATCACGGGCGGTAATGTGGCCTGCTATTCCTTCACTAAAGCCGAAACGACCAAATAGCCGAAATGCAGCCGCAAGGCGTTGTTTGCGGTGGAGTCGTTCTTCTTCAACTGTTTGAAAGACTGGGGGTTGCGGTCTAGTAAAATTAGGCATGATTTTTTCTTTCTTATTTTACAAGTACATTAGAATATCCAGAGCGAAAAGCTCGCACACTATTGTTTTCGGGCTGATAATGATGTCGCCAAATACTGCCAGTATCATTGCCCATGACATGAATTGAGATGGATGGAGAGAATACTGTAGTGGCTTTGACGGAGTGAATATCATTGTCTGGAGGTAATAAATGGTAAATATCACCTTTTTTCACTTGATATGTTCCTACAATTTCCAGTTGGGCTTGTCCTTCTATTTCACCGCTATCTACACGCCGATAAACTATTTCTTCCTGTTTACCTTGGTATAAACCCACTAATCCCCAAGATAAATGATCGTGGACAGGTGTGGTTTCATGGGGAGGAATTACCAAACTAAAGATAGTGAGGGTGCGATCTTGGGAACGATACAATAACCATTGTCCAATTCCACTACCTAAACCACTGCTCAGATTAGACTGGGCAAAATGTTTTGGCAACCAATTCTCTTTTTTCAATAGTGCTGCAAAGTCAGGTTCTAGGGCTTTCAGGGTTTGGGCGCGGTTATGAGTGGTGCTAGAGATAATTTCTTTAGCAATACCTACAAACTCACGTAGATCAGGACTATCCACAAACCATTCGTCTGTTGATAAAGATTCAATAAAAGTTGTTTGAGTCATAATTTGGGTTTCCTCAAGCGGCGGTTGCGGTTTGTCGTTCTTCTCGTTCTACTTGTTGACGGACTAAAGGAATTACATCTCGACCATAGGAGATTGCATGTTCCACAGGTTCTCCCCAAAAGGCATATACATTACTATGGTTAATTAGGGTTTGCAGGGCTTGGGGAAGTTCCGAAAGGGTGATTTGTGTCATAGTGGTTTTTGGGGCGGGAGGATGAGAATTTGCTGTATATATATTGTATAAGAGAGATTTTTATTGCTAATTGTATAATACAAACTACGATAACTTTATCAAGTAAATGTAGTTTATAGATAAATTCAGAGTATCATATATTTCATCCGAAACCAAGTCTTCTGTGCTTTTAGCTGAATTAGAAATAATTTTGGATTGGTAGATAGACTTGATTAAATTAGCGTTATTACATATTTAAATTGACATTGCCATGACTTCTAGTTTTTTGACTACTCATACTTCAACTACCATCGCTATTGAGGCAGATGGCACGGTTTCTTCACTGCTTTATACCTTGGGAACACCGCGCAAAGGGGACTTGTGGGAAACTATAGCTGTTCCAGAACTACGGGGACAGGCACAGGCATTATCCCAGGAGTTATTGCAATCCCTACCATTGCGTGTGCGTCCTCTTCCTGCTATATTGAGCGAGCGGACTTCAGAAATACTCCAGTCAAACTTTCTATTTCGCAAATTTTTTGACCATCAAACCAGTAGCTATACTTACCTCATTGCTGATCAACAACTAGGAGATGCTATTTTGGTTGATCCTGTATTAGAGCAAGTTGATCGTGATTTAGAATCATTAGAGGAACTGGGATTAAAGCTGCGCTACTGTCTAGAAACCCATCTCCATGCTGATCACATTACAGGGGCGGGTAAACTTAGGCAACAAACAGGCTGTCAGGTGATCGTTCCTAAAAATCCTGCGGTAACAAAAGCTGATCGTTCTCTTGTTGGTGGGGAAATTTTAGAGGTAGGATCAGTAATTATTGAAGCAATTTTCACACCAGGACACAGTGCCAGTCACATAGCCTATTTAGTGAATAAAACCCATCTGTTAACTGGTGATGCCTTATTTATTCGTGGTTGTGGACGCACAGATTTTCAGGGAGGTGATCCGGGAACTCTCTATGATGTGGTGACAGAACGCCTATTCACCTTACCAGATGATACTTTTGTATATCCTGCCCATGACTACAAAGGGCGTACAGTTTCCACAATTGGTGAGGAAAAACGTCTCAACCCCAGATTTAGCCGCAGCCGTAGTCAATTTATCACTATTATGAATAATCTCAAATTAAGTTATCCCCAACAGATGAATACAGCAGTACCGGCAAATGAATACTGTGGTGATTTTATCCCCCAAGATAGCTTAAATCTCTCGACAACTTCGGCAAAAGATGAAGAACAAAAACAAATAGAACTCACAGTTACAGCAAATACAGATATCTACAATGATTACTTTGCTATGTATATTTAGAACAAAAAACCAGAAAGTTTTCCTTGAATGAGATACATCATCGAAGTGATCTACGTCATTCCATCATAAGCATAAGAAAATTTGATACTTAAAATAACTTTATTGCTTGTATTCTGTTTTTAAACATGACATAATTCTTCATATTAACTACTGTTAATCCATCGGGTTACAGGACTTTAAGCCAAAAATACGGATCAATTTTGGAAATAATTGACACAAAATTTTTATTGAATAAATGGAAGCATGAACATGAATTTTAAAAATTTCTCCTTGAGAAAGTTCAAAAAACCTCAAATATTTGCTTTAGTAGCAGTATTTTTCGCCTTTTTGGTGAGTATTCCCCTATTACCTTTACCAGCATTATCAAATAATACTCGCGCTAATATTCAGTTCGTTTCACCAAATTGGGTAGCGGAAAATGCCAAAGATCCGAATCTGCGAATCTTGGATGTACGTAATTTTCCCCTCGACTATATAGAAGGACATCTTCCTAACGCTATAAACGTTGCTGACACTGTTTTTAGAGGACCAAAACCTGGTTTACCGGTACAGTATTGGAATACTCAAAAATTAGGACAAATCTTTGCCAGTTCAGGATTAACAAATAACACTCGTGTACTTGTATATTCAGATGGTAGAGATGTTTTAGGCGCAACAATGGTTGCTTATCTACTAGAACGTTCTGGAGTGAAAAATATTGCTGTATTAGATGGTGGTTATGCAGGTTACAAAGCTGCTGGAAATGTCACCAAAGAATTTCCTAAATATTCAGTTGGTAAGTTCACAGTTCAGGATAACCCCTCAATTCGTGTAACCTTAAATGATGTTAGAAAACTCATAAATAAACCAGGAGTTACCTTTATTGATCCCAGACCAGAAAAATTGTTCCGGGGTGAAGAAGATATTTGGATACGCAACGGACATATCCCTGGTGCGCGGAATATCCCTTGGGTAACATTTACCGATGGGAAAAATCCTCACAAACTCAAGTCATTAGATGAGATTAAGCAAATTTTAGCAGATAAAAAAATTACTCCTGCCAATGATGTTATTGTTTCTTGCAGCACTGGAAGAGAAGCAACATTACAATATGTCGTCTTAAAGCATCTGCTGGGATATCCTAAAGTGAGAATTTATGAAGGTTCTTGGACAGAATATAGCACTCAAAAAGACTTACCAGTAGAAACTGGACCAGAAAGAGCCGTCTAAAATCAGTATTAATAGAACTTAGATCCCCGACTTCTGTTTTGATGGTGTCAAAAAATTATAACTAATGGCAAGAAGTCGGGGATTTTATCCAAGCTTTTGTTAAACCAAGTAAATTATTAAATTTTTTCTATTGGTAATATAAAATAGTAGTAGTGTTTACAGTTAACATTCAAAAATAAACAGATGAAATATACAATTTTGTTAATTACTGCCTCAATTTTTATCTTTAGTCCAATATTTGTATTTGCACAAAACAATCTAAAACAAGATAACTTAATCAGTTGTAGAAGGAGTAAAGACGCACCTCCAGATGATTATAAAGGCGATCGCTCAGGTGCTTAAGTAAGTTGGCGTTAAAAATTGTCGTTATGACAACGGAATCGGGAACAGATAAGAGGTTTTGGGTTTAAACCGCACTACATTTAGGTATCTTGTTGTTTAAAGTTGGTGGAGCTTCCACAATGAAGAAAAGCTCCAACTTTAATCGCTACAACGCTTTAACCACTTGAAAGTGTGTGCAATTCTCAACTACGCAGGATAAAAAACGAATGTCCGCAACTCAATACTTTGCCTTGGTGGTGCATCTGTTGGGCTAGTTGGATCTGCAAATGCTGTATGGGCTGCAAAACGGGCAATTCCATCTTCTGCGGAATCGAAACATTTGATAAATAAAGCTTCATCCCTTTGCATTTGTGGAAAATAGTACCACTTATGTTCTGGATTGTAAGTAACTGCGTAGGTTTCACCAATGCGATTGCGGTACACTAAATCACCAGCTACTAAGTCTGTTGGGGCAATACTTTGAGCATCACACACAGCCAATGGTGACTCTTGAATTATATCTGCAATCGCCCGCCAAATATTGATAATTGCAAAACGTTGTTGTAACAACTCTTCAATATTCTCTACCCCCCGTGCTTCTAACTCTTTACGCGCACGAGCATAGCCAGATTTAGCCGTGAAATCATTGTGTACACGCTTCACAGGCTCTTTAATACTATTTTCACTCGGTTTTGACTCTTGAGCATTACGCAAAGTATGGTCAAATATTACCACCTGAGTTGCCCCTGTTACCTCTTTTAATAATTGCTCCGCTTCCAGATAGTAAACATTCCGTAACTCATCTTCATCATAGAAGTTGCGGACTTTCGTACGATGCTCAGTCAGAGCAAAACCTTCTCTATCCAAAGATAGATTTTCTACAATAGATCGAGCATTGCGTATGGGTAAACTTTGCGGCTGATAAATCCCATTCTGTCTAGGAATACCTGCTGGTGGTTCATAAGTATAGTTAACAGGTTTTTCTGCCATTGGCACTAAGTAATGAAGATTAGCCTCAACATAAGGCAGTTCCTCAACAATCGGTTTGTCTAGAACTTGAGTATTTAAACTCATAGATTACATCCTTGATTAACTAACAATTGCACTAATGAATATTTGCGCGATCAATAAAGTACGGTTTATCGGTCAAGTTATCGTAATTTAGTTTATTATACAAACTTTCCTCCCCAGTTAACCTTAGCAATCCAAAAAATATGTAGCACTAATTATTTGATGACCTAATTAATATAGTCAAGTGTCACACTAAACATCTGGTGTAGGGTGCGTCAGATATCAAAAATCCGTTTTTTACCAAATTATCAGGTCTGACGCACCCTCCTAATGTGCAAGTTACGTAAATCCTCAATTTCTGGATTATTTTTACATAATATAATCATATTGATTATGTTTTTCATATATGTAAATTTTATAATACTGTAAATTGATAGATTTACAGTAGATTTAGTGTAGAATAATAATTAGTTACAATCGCCTCCTCTGGTATGTGTCCATCAACACATACCAAAAAAGCAAAACAGCCCTCATGGATTAAGTAGAGAATTCATAATGAGCAACAAATATATTGAAGTCAAACAAGTAGCTGGTTTTATTGGTGCAGAAATCAGCGGTGTAGACCTTTCACAAACCCTACACGATGATGCAGTCAAAGAAATTCGTGAAGCATTATTGAAGTGGAAAGTAATATTCTTCCGAGGTCAGAATATTGATCATGCAGCCCAGATTGCCTTTACCGGTCGCTTCGGAGAAGTCACTTATGCACACCCCCACGAAGATGAGCCAATCGAAGGTTTCTCCCAAATCCTCCCCATTGACCGCAGCCGCTATGAGCGTCGTAATGGCTTGCGTCGTTCTAGCTACGAAAGTCGCTGGCACACCGATGTAACCGCAGCTATTAATCCACCTGCGGCTTCAATTTTGCGAGCGGTTAACGTTCCCAGTTTTGGTGGTGATACCCAGTGGACTAATTTGGTTGCAGCCTACGAAGGTTTATCAGCCCCTCTGCGTGCCTTAGCAGACACATTAAAAGCCGAACATCGGTTTAATGCCCGGTTGAATATACCTAGCGACAGCAAACTTGCCCAACGCATTGCTGCCAATCCCATAGTTTCCATTCACCCAGTAGTGAGAGTGCATCCAGAAACAGGAGAACGCGCATTGTACGTGAACCCCGGCTTTACTTCTCATATTCTTGATGTGTCTCGACAAGAAAGCGACCTATTGCTGGAATTGTTCTTTAATCAAATTACCAAACCTGCTTACACCACCCGCTTCCGTTGGAATAACGGTGACATAGCATTCTGGGACAACCGTGCAACCTCACATTTAGCTCCCCAGGACTTGGATCATGTAGAAGTAGAGCGTGTATTGTATCGCACCACCATCACCGGAGATATTCCCGTTGGGGTAGATGGTTTCCGTTCCCAAGTCGTTGAAGGTGAGGTGTTTAACAGCGAATTACCAACCGTCTTGAAAGAGAGATCCGAAAAATTGGTAGCAGAACCAGTGCTTTCCTAAGCTAGAAAATTGTAAACTGGGCTGTGGTTATATTCTGCAACCCGGTTTACATCAATACACATTGCGTAGGCTTAAGTAGAGTCTAATTTCCCCTTTGAATATATATTTAGATATACTAACTATTAGTCCAACATATATTTTTTCGTCTAAGGGCTTGAATTTTTTTTGAGGTCATGCAATACTGCTAAATGAATCACCCTTAACCCAATCAAAAAACTGTAGTTTCTATTTTGTCCTAATTAGTACCCAAATATAAATCGCAAGGGCGATGCACAGATAACCTTTATCAGTCATATCTGCGCTAGTTTTTCTATGGCAAATATCAATCAATATTAAATTTTGGAGATGTCTAATGGTAACAACAACCTACGATCCCACTTTATTTCAAGGTGCTGCTTGGTACTATGCTCGTTATCGTGCCAAATATCCCCAAGCGTTGTTTGATTTACTAACAGATGTCTTTAAACTAGATGGTACAGGACGGCTACTTGATCTTGGCTGTGGTGCAGGATTAGTGGGGATTCCCTTTCATAAACGCTTTGCGGAAGTTGTGGGACTTGATCCTGATGCAGAAATGCTCAAAGAAGCCCAAGAGCAAGCCGGAGAAGCGGGAGCTACTAATATTCGCTGGATTCATGACAGAGCAGAATCAATTTCCGATGAATTGGGTAAATTTCAATTAGTCACAATGGGACGTTCTTTTCACTGGATGGAACGGGAATTGGTGCTGTCAAAACTAGATTCTTTAGTGGTTGATGGTGGTGCTATTGTTATCCTGCAAACTAACGAAAACGTTTGGGAAAGCGATCATCCCTGGAAAACTACAGTAATAAAAGTAGTTAAACGCTGGTTAGGAGAACGGAGACGCACAGGTAAAGGTGGAGAAGGTGAATGGAAACCTTTAGATGTACCTCATCAAGAAGTCCTCAAACAGTCATCTTTCTCTCGGATAGAAACCTACGAAGTGAGATCTTCTCTATCTTGGACAATTGATTCTTACATTGGCTACATCTATTCCACAGCCTTTGGTTTACCCTCTTTCTTTGGTGAAAACCGCGAGCAATTTGAGGCAGATTTAAGAGCCTCTTTGCTAGAAGTTGAACCCTCTGGAGAGTTTACCGAAGAGTTGCCATTTACAGCCGTAGTGGCTTGGAAAAAGAGTTAACAACCTCCTAAAAAATATAATACAAACCTAACCCCCCAACCCCCTTCCCTACTAGGGAAGGGGGAGTCAAAGCCTCTTCCCTGGCAGGGGAGAGGTTTGGAGAGAGGTTTTATATTTAATTGTGCCAAGCTACCTACCCAACCAAAATCTCAGAAATGTTGGGTTTCACTTCGTTCTACCCAACCTACGTAAACCCAGTTTATATTTACCAAAAAATAGCATAATGACTCAGAAAAAACAACTAAGATTAGGTGCATTTCTGTCAGTTACCGGACATCACGTAGCGGCTTGGCGATACCCCAATGCTCAAGCTGATGGTTTGAATTTTCAACATTACAAACAATTGGCAAAGACAGCAGAACGAGGCAAATTTGACATGATTTTCCTCGCTGATGGTGTGGCTGTTAGATATAGGGGTCAAAATCCTGAAGTTTTGAGCCGAAATGGTAAACTTGTGCATTTTGAACCCCTCACTCTACTGTCAGCTTTGTCTGTAGTGACGGAAAACATTGGGTTAACAGCGACAGTTTCCAGCACCTATAACGAACCCTTTCATCTAGCTCGTAAATTTGCTTCCCTAGACCATCTTAGTGGTGGCCGTGCAGGTTGGAATCTTGTGACTTCTGCCACAGAAGCCGAAGCCCTCAACTTCAACCGGGAAAAGCACATGGAGCATACACTGCGCTATGAGCGGGCTAAAGAATTTGTAGATGTTGTCACCAAACTTTGGGATAGTTGGGAGGATGACGCTTTTTTACATGATAAAGAGTCTGGTATTTACTTCGACCCTGATAAATTGCATATTCCTCATCACAAAGGAGAACATTTTTCAGTGAGGGGGCCATTGAATGTCGCTCGACCAATCCAAGGTTATCCGGTAATTATTCAAGCTGGGGCTTCTGAAGATGGTAGAAATCTGGCTGCACAAACGGCAGAAGTGATTTTTACAGCCCAGCAGACTCTGCAAGAGGCACAGGAATTTTATACTGATGTCAAAGGTAGATTAGCTCAATATGGGCGATCGCCTGATCATCTCAAAATTATGCCAGGTATATTCCCTGTTATCGGTAAAACTGAACAGGAAGCCAAGGATAAATTTGATCAAATTCAAGAATTAATTGATCCTGTTGTTGGTTTAAATTTACTTGGGGGAATGATTGGTGGGTTTGACCTTTCTGGCTACCCGTTAGATGGTCCATTACCCGAACTACCAGAAACCAACGGTGGGAAAAGTCGTCAAAAACTGCTTACTGACCTTGCCCATAGAGAGAATTTAACCATCAGACAACTATATTTATCTATTGCAGGGGCGCGGGGACATCGGCAAATATTGGGTACTCCAGCGCAAATTGCTGACCAGTTAGAAGATTGGTTTGTAAATGATGCTGCTGATGGTTTTAATATTATGCCGCCTTGGTTGCCAGGAGGGTTAGATGAGTTTGTAGATTTGGTAATTCCTGATCTGCAACGTCGCGGACTTTTCCGCACTGAATACGAAGCCAATACCTTGCGCGAAAATCTCGGTTTACCCCGTCCGGTAAATCAATTTAGTCAAGCTGTTAATGCTCCTGAATTGGCAAGTGTGGGTACATAGTTTTATTATGAAATAGGGTTTAGTAGTAAAATCCATAGCCCGACTGGGAATGAATTCCCAGTCTAATAGCGAAAGTCATCTAAAGATGACTAAATAACCATAAAAAATTTTAAATTCTTTAGTAAACTTCAGTTTACTTTGGCTATTAGACCGGAACTTAAGTTCCGGGCGGGTTTGGAAGCCAAACAAATATGTTTATTTCCAAAAAACCTAATTAAATCAAAATAAATAAATCTAATTCATGAAATTAATACAAAAACTTGGGTTTCCTTGGCAGTTTGATCTTCCCGCTTTTAAATCCCGCAATTATCGTCTTTATTTTACCGGACAAGGACTATCAATGACTGGCAACTTTATGACTCAAGTTGCTACACTTTGGTTAATTTATCGTTTAACTGATTCGGCTTTATTGTTAGGAATTGCCGGATTTTTAGGACAGTTACCAGTTTTTTTATTAGCTCCAATTTCCGGTATTCTGGCAGATCGTTATAACCGTTATCGGCTGTTACTATTATTTCAATGGATAGGAATTTCTATTTCCCTAATTCTGACACTGATCACATTTTTAGATTGGGCAAATTTTTGGACATTGCTAATTTTGAGTATGTTTTCAGGGTTGCTCAAAGGCTTAGATGTACCTGTCCGTCATGCTTTTGTGACTGATATGGTAAGTCGGGAATTGATGAGTAATGCGATCGCTCTCAATGCTGGTTTCCTGCATGGTGCGCGTCTCCTTGGACCCGCTTTAGGGGGAATTATCATTGCCAAATTCGGAGCTAAATATTGCTTTTTGTACGATAGTTTGAGCTACATTGCGGCAATTATCGCCATATTAGCAATGCGAATCACACCCCAAACTATCGAACCACAAACCAGTAATCCTTTACAAAAACTAAAAGAAGGTTTTGAATATGCTTATCAATACTTACCAATTCGTTCCATTCTCTTACTTCTAGCTACAGCCAGCTTAGTCACAACTGGTTATATTACACTTTTACCCATCTTCGCAGTTGAAATATTAAAAGGAGGAGCGGACACTTTAGGTTTTTTATCAGCTTCCGGTGCAACTGGCTCAATTTTAGCCTGTATTTACCTTAGTTTTCGTCATCATGTCACAGGTTTAGATAAACTCATTGCTTTTGGTCCATTCATGATGGGAATTGGTCTGATATTATTTTCTCAATCTCATGTTTTCTGGATTTCTCAGTTAATTTTAGTCTTAGTTGGTTGGAGTTCCACTTTACAAATAGCTGCTAGTAACACAGTATTGCAATTAATTGTAGAAAATAGTAAACGAGGTAGAGTTATGGGTTTTTATGCGATGTGCTTTATGGGAATGGCTCCTTTTGGTAATTTATTAGCAAATTAACTTAAAATACCAAGAAAATGGATAACAAAATTCGGGCAACTGGAAGTCACGGCTGCACAGGCAAAACCCACCTCCGTGGGTTTGAAGTTCCCGTAATCCGCGTAGGTGGAAGTAGTTTCTGGGTTAAATCCTAATGCTAAGTTAATTACTAATCCTACTGATTCTCTCCAAGATGGTAAACCAGTCAAAGCAATTGCATCCAAGAAGGGTAAAAAACCCAAAAATTAGTTTAAGGGATGAGGTAGTTAGACTACCTAATCATTAGTCATTAATAAATTTAGGTTATGGTATATTTCCTTGGCTAAGTACTTGCTTTTTAGCTAGATTTATGTAATTATAATATTAATCTACGGTAAGTCGGTAGACAAACAGTAGATTTAACCTTTGGGTATATTACCGCACGAATTAACCACTTATATTCTTTGACACTGATACTGGCAATTAAACTAAAGCTTTCAAGGAAAATTAAAGGTGTTGATCTGAGTGCAAACCTCAGTGACGACATCCTGAATCTGGGGAAACGGGTTTATTTATTGGTGGTTTTGTGCGGCAAATTCGCGGTTTATCTCCCACCGAATCAACCGATATTATTCGCTTGTTGCAATCTTATATTACACGACCTGAGAATACAGTGCGTTGGCGCTGGCAAGTTGGTGATGTGGCATTTTGGGATAACCGCGCTACTCAACATTATGCGATGCCTTCGGCGAGCGCAGCTATCGCAGATTATGGAGATCAACCCCGTCGGGTGCAGCGTGTAACCATTGCTGGTGATATTCCTTTAGGTATTGACGGTAAGTATAGTCAAGCCATTAAAGGAGATTCTGCGACATATATTCCCAGTCTTGTAGCAGCTTAACCTAACCCCCTAACCCCCTTCCCTAAGAGGGAAGGGGGGAAATTAAAACCTCTCTCCTACAAGGAGAGAGGTTTTAGGTTTAATTTAGTTACACCATTTAATTAATTTCACTAACTGTAATTTCAAAAATTTAAGGAATTGGATTTTATGGCCTTAACACCTTCGACAATGTTACCTTTGGGAACTTTAGCACCTAAATTTAATCTCCCAGATGTAGTAACAGGTAAAACAATTTCATTGGCAAATTTTGCTGATAAAAAAGTATTAGTAGTTATCTTTGTTAGTCGTCATTGTCCTTTTGTGCAACATATCAAATTTGAATTAGCAAAGTTAGGACAAGATTACAAAAATAGAAATGTAGGTATTTTAGCAATTAGTTCTAATGATATTAATACTCATCCTAATGATGCACCAGAACTACTTAAAGATTTTGCTGAGGAATTAGATTTATCCTATCCTTTGCTTTATGATGAAAGTCAAAAAGCGGCTAAAGATTTTTTTGCAGCTTGTACTCCCGACTTTTTTGTATTTAATGCTAATAGAAAGCTGGCTTATCGAGGACAATTAGATGATAGTCGTCCAAAAAATGATTTACCTGTGACTGGACAAGATTTGCGAAAAGCGATTAATTATGTTTTAGCTGATGAGGACATTACTTGGCAGCAAAAGCCGAGTATTGGGTGCAATATCAAATGGAAAGCAGGGAATGAGCCGGTTTATTATAAAGTTCCGGTAGCAGTTGGGTAGTTAGGGATTTTTTGGAGAAAACTGTTAATTAATGTAAAGATGTTTTAGGGAACGTCTCTACATTTTTTATTGAACTGAATTTAGATAAATCCTATTGATAAAATAAACTACCAGTTTGGGGTCATGAAATCTTCTAGAAAGAGATGTAGTAAGGGGTTTGAACAATTTTTCCTCGAAATAATAAACGTCATTTTATAGCTGCTAACCATTCATTGTAAATTTTTACTTTATTTGGTATAATTGTTTATTGTAATATTTTTGGTTTTAAACCAGTGTAATATGGCTCATCCTTTATATCAGAAAAGAATTGAAAATGACATTAAGCTGTTAGTTTCTACTTCATTTGAAGTAGAATCTATAAAACATAGGGGACTTAGAGGAGCATTTCGAGAAAGTATTTTAGGTCAAGTCATTAGAAAATATTTGCCATTTGGTTGGGATTTGGGTAGTGGTGAAATCGTTGATTCTGTAGGAAATTCATCATCGGAAGTAGATTTATTAATTTATAATAAATCAGCAATTCCTCCGGCGCTATTTTCTGAATCAGAAGGTTGCTACCCTATTGAGAGTTGTTATTATGTATTTGAAATAAAAACTACATCTACTGCTCAAGAAATTCAAACAACATTGGAAAAATTTAGAAGTCTAAGAAATCTGCAATCATTAAATTCAAAAATAAAACCTATTACAGTATATTTTGCTTATAATACAGATTTAACATCACAATCAGAATTTGAAAGATATAAAAAATATGATAAAAACTTTGATAATAATCCATTAATTGACGTTATATGCATTATTGGTAAAGGATATTGGTTTAATATTAAAACACCTGATTCAATTGGGTGGCATTTTTTTGAAGCAGAAAACAACAATTTTGAAGTAGGGTTATTTCTATCTGGAGTAGTTAATACAATTAATCCTCAACAAAAATTTGGCTATTATGTTATAAATAACGGATATAATCGGAAAATTATTTATTACAAAGATTTTGTTAGAAATTTTGTGATTACTTTTGAAAACTCAGAAGAGTTTACTGCTGGACATAGAGAGTATTCTAATGGTAATCATGAAATGGCAATTGATTGTTTTTCAAAGGTTATTTTGGATCAAAAAAAATTGGCTTCATTTTTAGTTAAATTTGGAATGGAAACGTTAGATGCAACTGGGAATGTGAAATATTTAAGCAAAGCTATCGAATTAGATAATGACTTAAAACACGATTACAGGTTGTTTGAAAGATTAGGTATTTCTTATTATAATCTTGCAAAAGCCAATTCAGAAAAATTTAGTAAGAATATTGAAGAATCAATCATAAATTTTCAACTGGCACTTGGGTTAAATCCAGGCAACCCAAATTTATCCAACTATTTAGCTAATGCAAAACAGCTTAATCAACATGAAAATTAAAGGAATAAAACGTGGTCAAAATATTGAGCTATTAGAACAACTTAATAACATTCCAGATGGAACAGAAATAATAATTGACTTAGAATTTATTGAAAAGCAAATACCAGAACCAAAAATACATTTAACAGAAGAAGAGAAATTAGCTAAATTAAATAAATTATTTGGTGCATGGAAAAATCAACCAGATTTAACAGAAATATTTGCAGAAATTGACCAATAACGCCATACTTACCAAGGTAGAGCATAGACTTAATTGATAATCATCAATAATTCCCTAACCCACAGCATATTCTGTAAACTTCCTCATAAAAGGAGACTGAAAACCCAATACAATATCCTCCTTTGGAACTCCCACAGCAACTAAATTCTCTGCAATATCATCTTCAGTACCATTCCATTGCAACCAAATTTTTTCACCCTTAATATCAATATGAATAATACAACTATGTATCCATTCTTGACCTTCCCAACCTACATGAACTATTTGATAGTGGTCACGTTGTGTATCAAAAATTGTCTCAACTTCTATATTTCCATTAGCAGGTTTTTGTTCGCTATATTCTTGTAAAATCTGCTGTACAAGCTGGCGATATTTAGTTAGTTTATCCATTCTGCAATCACCTCATGCTCTACATCATAAATAATCATTTTGACTTGATTCTCTTCAATCATATCTCTAGGAAAATCAAGATTAAAAAAAGTCTTATAGGTTGTTAAAGGTACTGCTAAATACAAAACCCGCTCTGGCTGTCGTCTCTTTAATGCACCTCTATAATTAATAAACTGTCCTAACGCTGTATGAAATTCCGAAATTGCAGACGACCTCTCCAAAAAACTTTTGATCTCAACAGCAATTTTTTCTCCTTCTCTTTCCGCCGCAATCAGCTTTTCAGCGGCTAAATCAATAGATAGATTTACCCCGCCTACACTAATTGATAGGGGATCATGAGTAATCTGCCAACCGTCCTTCTGTAGAGCTTTTTTGACAACTTCATGAAAGACATCTTTAGCCGACATACTTATCCCTAATTATATTTCCTACATAGATATTACGATATTAACGCATTTCTTTCTTTGCGCCTCTGCGTGAGACTATTTCCTTTATAAATCCTCATGCAACGCCCCCAACTTCCTAATCTCCGGCCAAATCATCGCCGTAGCTACCACCACCAAAATCGTCCCAATACCCCCACCAACCACAGAAAACACCGGACCAAATAAAGCCGCAGTCAAACCAGACTCAAAACCTCCCAACTCATTAGAAGCACTGATAAACACACTATTGATAGCCGCAACTCGACCCCGTAAATGGTCAGGAGTGCGAATTTGCACCAAAGTATGACGAATCACCACGCTAATGCTGTCTAACGCCCCACTTAATACCAACATCAACAACGACAGCCACACCCAACGGGATAAACCAAAAATAATTGTTACAATCCCAAACCCGACAACCGACCAAAGTAAGGCCGGCCCAGCTTTGCGGATAGGTGGCAAATATACCAACAATGCTGCCATAATTAATGCACCTATTGATGGGGCGGCTTGTAAATAACCTAATTCCACCGGACCAACGTGCAGAATATCTTTAGCAAAAACGGGTAATAATGCGACTGCACCACCCAGCAAAACAGCAAATAAATCTAGGGTGATAGCTGCGAGAATTAGTTGATTATTCCACACAAATTCAGCCCCAGCAGCTAGGGTTTTTAGGGATATTGGTTCTTTCTTAAAGTTAGTTTTTTGGGGTTTAATGGCTGCGGTGAGGAAAAAACACGATAGTGCAGCGATCGCCGATAATATATATACTCCCGTCGCACTCTTAAAAACAGCAATACTCAATCCTCCCAAAGCTGGCCCAATTACCGACGCTAATTGAAAACTACTACTATTCCAAGTCGCTGCATTGGTAAAAGCACTCATCGGTATTAACTGCCACATCAGCGCATCACCCGCAGGTTTGAGAAATGCCCTGGCTACACCTGTTAATAATAAGCAAGCATAAATTAGAAAAACTGCACCTTGATAATAGGAAATAGCCGCTAAAGTTAGAGAACAAAACATTAATAGCAGCATTGCCAATAAAGTAATCTTTTTGCGATCGCTTTTATCAGCAACGTGTCCCGTAATCAAAGTTAGGGCAATCATGGGGAGAACCTGCGCCAACCCGATTCCCCCTAAGGCCATCGCTGAATTTGTTCGCTCATATAGCTCCCAGCCCAGCGCGACGGTCTGCATTTGTCCCCCTGTGAAGAGGACTACACGCCCAATGGTAAAGAGCCGATAATCTCGAAATCTCATGGCTGCCAAAGGATCGTGTTGTGCAGCCTTACTGTTATGGTGAGTTGGTTTCTGTTTGCTCGAAGACATTTTTTAGTAGAGTCAAGCCTGATTCAATATGTGATACTTGCTCTGGTGTCAAACTCCCTAGAATCTCCGCAATTTCCCCGCGAGTTTTTTCCTGGGATTGCTCTAAAAGCAGTTTTCCCTCTCTCGTCAAATTCAGGACTACTCGTCGTCGTTCTTGAGGATTATCTGTCCGTTGCACCAGATTACGTTGGACTAATTTTTCTATAGTTGTGGATGCTGTAGCACAGGTGACTCCGAGATGATCTGCTACCTCAGACAAGGAAGCACCAGGATTGCGATTCAGAAAAGCAAGCGATCGCAATTGTGGTATAGATAAAGAGTCAGAACTGTGCGATCGCATTTCAGATCGGATAAACCGCATCAATAAGGGGACAGTTTCCATCACCCTAGCGGCACATTCTTCAGAGGGTTTATCCAAACTCATAAGACCGTTTTTCTCCAGATTACATTGCCACCCGTGGATAAAGTCGTCCACAGATGTAGGTTAAACCTATTAATGTTAGCAAGAGAATTGTACAATCTAACCCGAACCCATAAATACTTGAACCCTGTGCCAGCATTGCACCCCGTAAAGCATCCACTTCATAAGTTAAAGGATTCAAGTGGGAAATGAGCTTTAACCAAGTTGGCATCAATGAAATAGGATAGATGGCATTACTGGCAAAAAACAACGGCATGGTGATTAATTGCCCAATTCCCGTAAACCTTTCCCGCGATTTCACCAAACAACCAATGATGAGTGAAAATGTACAAAAACAAGCTGCTCCCAAAAATATGACTAGCACAACTTGCAGGAAAGCCAAAGGATTGAGATTGAGGTGTACACCCAACAAAAACGCTAAAAGGTAAATAAATACAACTTGGGAAAAACAACGAATCCCAGCCGCAAATGCTTTACCCAAGACAATCGCTGCACGGGGTATGGGTGCTACTAAGAATTTCTGCAAAATCCCTACATCACGTTCCCAAATTAACGTCATTCCCCCAGCAAAAATAGCAACAAACAGCGCACTTTGAGCCAAAATACCGGGAGTCATAAAATCCAAGTAAGGTAAATTACCTGTAGGGATAGCGCGAGTCCGGGTAAATACTTGCCCGAATATCAGCAACCATAAAGCCGGTTGTACAGCCCTGATAATTAAATCACTAGGATCATGGCGGAGTTTCCGCACCTCTAATTCAGTAATTACCAGGGTTTTAGTAAATAGTTCTTTGATGCCAGAAAAAATCCCTTTGGGGCGATTATATCTGGGTTCAGCCCAACCGTTGAGAGGTACGTCTGGTTCTTGCAGTTTCACTGTAACTCACTCCTGATACTAATTGATTTCCTGCGTAATGGATGAAGACATCATCTAAAGTTGCTTCTGGTTTACCGATAGCGGTTTTTAAGTCTGCGGGTGAACCGGTGATAATTTCTTTACCTTGGTTCATAATCACGACTCGATTACAAAGATTATCCGCTTCTTCTAAAAAGTGGGTGGTTAAAAAGATGGTTGTACCGTACTCAATCCGCAGTTGCTGTACAAGTTGCCATACTTGTGTTCTTGCAACTGGATCTAATCCGACTGTTGGCTCATCTAGAAATAAGATTTGGGGTTGATGTAAGATAGCTTGAGCAATTTCCAGTTTCCGAATCATTCCCCCAGAAAAAGTTCTCACTAAACGATGTGCTACATCCTCTAAACCCATAAATTCTAGCACTTCCGCGATTTGCTGTTTTCTGCGTCGAGGGGGAATATCATACAATTTAGAGAATATTAACAGATTTTCATAACCTGTTAAAGTCCCATCTGCCGATAAAGCCTGGGGTACATAACCTATGACTCTTCTGACTGCATCAGGTTGACGAGTCACATCATAACCGGCTAAGTATGCTTTCCCGCTACTGACTGGTAGCAAGGTAGTTAACATCTTAATTACTGTACTTTTCCCTGCACCATTGGGACCAAGTAAACCAAAAACTTCTCCCGATGCAACGGAGATATTTAAAGCATCAACGGCTGTTGATTTTTCAAAGCGGCGCGTCAGTTCCAAGGTTTGCAATATTACTGACTTTGGAACTTGTGCAGGTATTTCCGCAGATTCTATTCTTCCCGTAAGTTTCGTCACGAGTAGGATTTACTTCCTTATTCAAATAATTAGAGTATCTAAATATTAGTTTGACATATTTTCTCTAAAAGTCAAGAGCTATTGGGTAAGAGCGATTCCTACGGAGCGGTTCGCTATCGCTTTCAGAATTGGTGTAGGCGATCGCTATACTATTCTTATGGATAGATTATTTAAACCAATATGGACTGGACAACACCACTCAAGGCACAACAGACTGATTTTATTCCAAGACTTAAATCTGCTAAATTACTCCATTGTGACGAAAAAGGCCAGCATAGTGAATTAACTGTCATTTCTGGTCAAAGGTTAGACCAATTACGGGATTTTTGCTGGGAAATGGCTGAAAAATATAGACGAACTTCTCGCGTCGCTATTCGTGATGTTTTTATCAACAATATGAAGGGGAAGTTAGCTGAGGAAGTTGTTAAATCCCGTTTAGCTGATTTTGTCACAGAAGTTGACTATGAAAAGCGCGTTGGTGGTGATGGAAAAGTTGATTTTACCTTAACTTCTGACTCATCAATTGGTATTCAGGTTAAAGCCCGTAATGGCAATTTTGATAAAATTCAATGGTCAATTAGTCGAGAAGAAATTGAAAAAAATGCTGTTCTAGTTTGTATTTTAATTCAAGAGGAAGTCAGCGAAGCTCAGGCTGAATACAATCTGATTTTGGCGGGATTTTTACCAACTAATATGATTACCTCGAATACTGGTAAAGTCTTGCTAGGAATAGATGAATTGCTTTATTCTGGGGGTTTACGCAGCTATTTAGAAAGTTTGACATCTTCTGAAGCTGACGAATATATTCGCTTGGGTAATGAGTGTCTTGAGAAAGAAGATTATCAAGGTGCTTTTGGTTATTATACTCAAGTATTGCAACTGAAACCAAATAATGAAGATGCTTATTTTAGGCGGGGATTTGTCCGTTCTAAATTAGGAGATAAGCAGGGTGCAATTGAGGATTATACTCAGGCTATCAAGATTGATCCTAACTATTTCAAAGCTTACTGCATCCGAGGACTTGCCCGTTATGCATTAGGAGATAAGCAGGGTACAATTGATGATTTGACTCAGGCTATAAAGATTAATCCCAATTATGTAGTAAGCATCTACATCCGGGGAAATACCCGTTCTGATTTAGGAGATAAGCAGGGTGGAATTGAGGATTTGACTCAGGCTATAAAGATTAATCCCAATTATGTAGATGCTTACAACAAGAGAGGATTTGCCCGTTATGAATTAGGAGATAAGCAGGGTGCAATTGATGATTACACTCAGGTTATCAAGATTAATCCCAATTATGTAGATGCTTACTTAAACCGAGGATTTGTCCGTGATGAATTAGGAGATAAGCAAGGAGCAATAGATGATTACAACCAAGTGATCAGAATCAATCCTAACGATGCCCAAGCCTACAACAACCGGGGAAATGTCCGTAATGAATTAGGAGATAAGCAAGGAGCAATAGATGATTACAACCAAGCTATCAAGTTTAATCCTAACTTTGCTCTAGCCTACTACAACCGGGGAGTTGTCCGTTATGAATTAGGAGATAAGCAAGGAGCAATAGATGATTACAACCAAGCTATCAAGATTAATCCTAACTATGCTGGTGCCTACACCAACCGGGGAGTTGTCCGTTATGCTTTAAGAGAAGGAGATAAACAGGCTGCAATTAAAGATTTCCAAACAGCCGCAAATATATATAAAAAAGAAGGTAAGGAAACAGACTATCAAAAGACTATAGAGATGATCAGAGAAATTAACAAATAATGAATATAAGTTAAGCCAGGTACGAAAGATCCCCGACTTCTTAATTAAATTTTTTGTAAATAATAAAGATCATTCAAAGAAGTCGGGGATCTCAAAGTATTGAATACAACACAAAAAAAATTTCAAATATCCTCTTACGGAAAATTCATAACTGCTATATAATAGGAGTCTAAATTATTTCCCAGATTTTACTCAAAATTAAAATTTAATGACTAGGTTTATACATGATAAATTCGCCAAAGACTATCTAGAAGAATTATTAAAAGATTACGGAGAAGTCAAAGCATCAGAAAAAGTCTCAGGAGAAATTAAAGAAATTGATGTTTTATTCACACCTGCTAAACAACAAACTTCTAAATTACAAATACTGGGCTTACTAGGAAGACTTGCCGAAAATCCTGCAATAATAGAACCATACCGCAATCCAGCTTCTACCGATGAAATCTGCGACTGTATTCTCAAGTTATTAGAAGTCAAGGCTTTATTGCGACGAGAAGCCAAAGCCAATAAAATCAAACTTCAGGAGTCAGAAATTCCTAAATTGTGGATTTTAACCCCCACCATATCTGAAACTCGTTTATCTAGCTTTGGAACTATCCAAAAAGAAGATTGGTTATCGGGAGTACATTTTTTAGCAGATGCCTTGCGAACAGCAATTGTGGCAATACACCAACTACCACAAACACCAGATACTTTATGGTTGAGGCTTTTGGGTAGGGGAAGCGTACAATCACAAGCAATTATCGAGTTGCAGGCGTTACCATTAGATCACCCTTACCAAAAAGCCACCCTGGAATTAGTTTACAACTTGCGCGAAAATTTGAGAGTAAATCAACAACTAGAAACAGATGATAGGGAGTTAATTATGCGACTAGAACCACTTTATCAAAGAAATAGAGAACAAGCTAAAGAAGAAGGAAGAGAAGAGGGAAGACAAGAAGGAAGACGAGAAGGAAAGCAAGAAGGAAAGCAAGAAGGAGAAAAAAACTTAATACTGCGTCTACTACATCGTCGGATTGGGGAAATTGATTCGTTATTAATCGAGCGAATTACAGGATTATCAATTGAACAGTTAGAAAACTTAGGAGAGGCATTATTAGACTTTTCTAGTGTTGCTGATTTAGAAGCTTGGTTAACCCAACACTCAATCTAATTCATTTTGATTATTAGGGAGTTAATCATGCAATTAGAACCATTTTTGAAACAACCTATACTTGTCATAATCTAAAAACATTAAATCAGGTAGGTTGGGTTGACATTAGGAAACCCAACACTTACAGACGTTTGTTGGGTTGCGCTGTCGCTTAACCCAACCTACAAAAACTCTTAACCAAACAGTATTGTAATTATTAATAAGTTCCACTTACTAAACTAAAAGGGTGTAATGCAATAGAAAAACCTATTTAAAATATCAAATCCTAAAAACATGAACAACTTTAAAACTCTTTGTAAAACTCTAGCTATTAGTACAGGAATATTTTTATTATCTGTGCCTACTACCTACGGGATACCACCAAAACCGTTGTTAACTGCCAAAACAACTTACAATCAAACAGGTTCTTGGGACGCAACTTATTATTTTACAATTAAATTACCAGAATCTCTGGCTAATTGGCAACTGCAACAGGTTGTTTTAACACAAATAGAAGGTATAGAAAATATTAAATTCAATCAGAAAGACAGTTTTGCTTTCGTAGAAGCAAGTGGACAAAAAGAAAAGATAGGTATTACACTAAGCAAAAGTTCAACTCAACCACAAACTATCATTGCTACTTTTGATAAACCAGTTTCTGCAAATCAAACAATTACTATCGGTTTAAAACCTTTTTATAATCCCACCAGCGAAGGTATTTATCTATTTCGAGTTCATGTTATTTCCTCTGGTGAAAAGACAAATAATTTAGTTGTGGGAACTGCTCGTTTACAATTTTACAATGATTTTGATAATCATCTATTTTATTACAGGTAAAGTGGTTATAAATTGCTGATTTTTCATACAAATTTAGCAATATCCATCAATTAGTTAAGAATGCTAGACGACAATTATTCAGCAGCACATTTAATTCTTCTGCAACTTGTAACGGATTTTTACTTAACATTACAGCTTCATGAGGATTTCTCCCTGTTTTCTTTACAGCAGAAATTGCATCTTGATTAGAAAATCCCCGCACAGTAACTAACCAAGCTGCTAATATATGTCCAGTCCGGCCAATTCCACCAGCACAATGCACAACTACTTTTTCATTTTGTTGATTTGCTGTGATTAAAAAAGGCAGTATTTTTTGTGTGAGTGTTTCTAAATCAGATAAATGAAAATCTTCAATTGGTGTCCAACAAACTTGTTGATTACCAAATTCTTGCCGATATGTATCTAAAAGATGGGCATAATTAGCTAGTTGTTTTTCACTAAGTAAACAGCAAATCCGCTGTATGTTTCGGGATTTCATAAACTCAATCCAATCATATACCTGATTATCCTTATATCCAGGTTGAGAAGCACCAAAAACTATTGTTTCCTGTTCCCAAGCAGCAGCAAATTTGTACATCTACGGTAAATTTCAAGAATATTTACTCTTATTCGCACCTTATTGTTTTTGCCTAAAAGAAACTACCATTTCATTCAATGCTTCCATATCAATTAAAAAAGCATCATGTCCGTGACTTGACTTAAGCAACCCCAGTTGAGCATTAGGAATTAAATCTACTAATTCTTGTTGTTCTACTGGAGGATAAAGAACATCAGAATCAATCGCTACAACTAAAGTTGGTTGTTTGATACTTTGCAAAACAGATTGATAATCTTTCCTATTCCAACTAACATCATGACTATCCATTGCATGAGTTAATGTAATATAAGTATTAGCATCAAAACGTTCTATTAGTTTTTGACCTTGATATTGTAAATAACTAGATATGGCAAACTGATTAGATTCATCCTGCTGTCTACCAAAACGATTTGTAAAACTGTCCCAATAACGATAAGTAATCATTGCCATCATCCGCGCTACTGCTAATCCTTGGACTGGTGGTGCATCAGTTGTATAGTTCCCACCTTGCCAATTTGGATCAATATAAATTGCCTGTCTTTGGGCTTCACTCAAGCCAATAGACCATGCTGAATGTCTTCCAGGTGATGCCATTGGTGCGATCGCTCTCACCCGTTCTGGATACAATAAAGCCCATTCTAAAACCTGCATTCCACCCAGCGAACCACCAATTGCTAACCGTAGAGATTGAATATCTAAATATTCTAATAGTGCAGCTTGGAGGTTAACCATATCCCTAATTGTAATTCTGGGAAAAGATCCACCATAAACCTTTCCTGTATTTGGGTTAATAGAAGTTGCTCCAGTTGTACCGTAACAACTTCCTAAAATGTTGCTGCACACAATAAAATCCTGGTCAGAATCAAAAACTTTCCCTGAACCAAATAAATCTCCCCACCAGTCGTCAGCGTCAGCAGAACCAGTTAAAGCATGACAAATTAAGACCCCATTATCGCGGTTTGCGTTTAAGTTTCCCCAGGTACGATAAGCAACCTGAACACCAATTAATACTTCACCAGATTCTAATGAAAATGGTGCTGACAATTGGTAAAACTGGTTTTTTGATGAAATGAAGTCTAAGTATTTCATAAAATTAGCAATTAGCTATAGATCCCCAGATCCCCGACTTCTTTAAGAAGTCGGGGATCTTTTTCTTTTGGTATATTAGCCAGAAACCTTCTTAAATGCCTGTTCAAAATCCTCCTTAATATCGTCAATATGTTCAATTCCCACAGATACCCGCACTAAATCAGGTGTTACACCAGCCGAAATTTGTTCACTATTACTTAGCTGTTGATGAGTTGTAGAAGCAGGATGAATTACCAAAGTTTTAGCATCACCGACATTTGCTAAATGACTGGCTAATTTTACATTACTAATAAAAGCTTTACCTGCTTCTAATCCACCTTTGATACCAAAATTAAGAACGCCACCAAAGCCATGTCGAAGATATTTTTTAGCGCGTTCATGATATGGATGATTGGGAAGTCCTGGATAATTAACCCATGCTACTTGCTCTTGTTGTTCTAACCATTTAGCTAATTCTAAAGCATTGTTGATATGACGTTCTACACGCAGGGAAAGAGTTTCTAATCCTTGCAGTAATAGAAAAGCGTTAAATGGACTCAATGCTGCTCCTAAATCTCGTAATCCTTCGACTCTGGCACGAATAATAAAAGCAATGTTACCAAATTGACTACCTTTCCCAAATACTTCTTGAAAATTCAATCCATGATAACCGGGGGAAGGTTCAGTAAATAGGGGAAATTTGCCGTTACCCCAATCAAATTTACCAGAATCAACTATCACGCCACCAATAGATGTACCATGTCCTCCAATCCATTTAGTAGCAGATTCTACGATAATATCTGCACCATGTTCAATTGGTCGTGCTACATATCCACCTGCACCGAAGGTATTATCTACAATTAAAGGAATGCCGTTTTCATGGGCAATTTGAGCTAAAACAGCAAAGTCTGGGATATTAAATTGGGGATTACCAATGGTTTCGACATACAAAGCTTTTGTGTTTTCATCAATTGCCTGACGGAAATTTTCTGGATCATCTCCTTCCACAAATTTGACGTTTATTCCTAATCGTGGAAGAGTAACTTTGAACTGGTTATAAGTTCCCCCATAGAGGAAACTGGTAGCAACAATATTATCTCCTGCTTGAGCGATCGTACTTATTGCTAAAAATTGTGCTGCTTGACCGCTTGCAGTGGCTAAAGCTGCGACACCCCCTTCTAAAGCTGCAATTCTTTTTTCAAATACATCCGTTGTCGGATTCATGATCCGGGTATAAATGTTACCGAACTCCTGGAGAGCAAATAACCGCGCTCCATGTTCAGCATCATCAAAAACGTAGGAAGTAGTTTGATAAATTGGTACAGCGCGGGCATTAGTACCAGGTGCAGGTTCTTGTCCAGCATGGATTTGTAGGGTTTCAAAACGATAATTTTCTGACATAGTTAGTATTTAAATAGGTTGACTATCAAAACATGAAATTCGGACTTACGCAAAACCTCTCAAACTCTTATTTCTCCGTGTCCTCTGCGCCTCTGCGGTTCGTTTATCCGTAATTTCTACGTAAGTTCTAGAAATATTGAAACTCACACTCCATACTGTTTAAACCATACCTGGAGTCTTTGCCAACCATCCTGGGCTTCTTTTTCGCGGTAAGAAGGGCGATAATCGGCAAAAAAGGCGTGAGGTGCATCAGGATAAACAATTATCTCTGATTTACTGCTGCTAGATTTGAGTTTTTCTCGTATTTGTTCTACTGTGTCCACAGAAATACCTGTATCTTGACCTCCATAGAGTCCCAGCACAGGGACCTTTAACTCAGAAGCAATATCAACGGGATGTTTAGGCTGTAGTTCGGTAACATTGCCTACTACTCTACCGTACCAAGCCACACCTGCTTTGACGTTGGGATTATGTGCTGCATATAGCCAGGTAATTCGACCACCCCAGCAAAAACCCGTAATTGCTAATTTATCAGCGTTACCCTTGGCTGATTTTACAGCCCAAGTAACAATATCATCTAAATCTGATAGAACTTGAGCATCGGGAACTTTGGATACAATTACGCGAATTTCGTCAATATTGGTTAATTTTGACACATCACCTTGACGGATAAATAGTTCAGGTGCGATCGCTAAATACCCTAATTTAGCAAAGCGTCTAACAACATCCTGTATATGTTCATGAACACCAAATATTTCTTGAATTACTAAAACAATGGGGAAATTTTCACCTTTTTCTGGTTGCGCTCTATATGCCGGAATTTCCCCACCCTCAACGGGAATTTTCACCCCTCCCGCAATTAATCCTTTTGTATCTGTGGTAATTACTTTAGCAAAAACAGGTTGTACGGCTAAAGCAAAACCAGTTGTTAAGGCAGCAGTGGCAATAAATTCACGCCGTGTTATTTCTTTGATCATTTTTAATTACCTTGATTTATTTTTTTCTCACGCAGAGGTGCTCCAGACACAGAGAGAGTAAAGGCAGATTTTTAGAAATAATTGATAATTAGTAATTTTTCTATTACCAATTACCAGATTATTTATTATTTTGCCAAACTATTTCCTTAACATTGACTTCTTTAGGAATCAATTTGATCTTATAGAAAGCATCAGCAACTTCTTGTTGTTTCGTAATTACTTCATCTGTTAGGGGTAATACACCATATTCACGCCGCTTTTCGGCTATTTCTAAAACAGCCGCATCTATCCCTAATATAGGTGATAGTAACTTAGCAACTTCAGGTGGATTATTTTTTGCCCAGTCGCTTACTTTCTTGACTTCATCAATAACCGTTTTTAGAGTATCTAAATTGCTATCAGCAAAAGATTTAGCAGCAAGATAATAACCACGATTAGGTGCTAATCCAGTCGCATCTGTTAAAGTGCGGACACTTATTGCTTTCTCTGCTGCGGCTAAATAAGGGTCCCAAATAGCCCAAGCATCCACCTTTTTACTTTCAAAAGCAGCGCGAGCATCGGCTGGTTTAAGACCCATAGGTTCGATATCTTTATATTGTAATCCTGCTTTTTCCAATGCTTTTACTACTAAATAGTTAGTATTAGAGCCTTTAGCAAAAGCAACTTTTTTACCTTTGAGATCAGCCACACTTTTAATAGGTGAATCTTGACGAACAATAATCGCTTCTGCTTTGGTACTCAAGGGATCATAAGCAACATAAACAAACGGTGTACCTCCTGATTGAGCAAATACAGGGGGTGCTTCTCCTGTGTAACCAAAGTCAATACTTCCCGCATTTAAAGCCTCTAACATGGGTGGACCTGCGGGAAATTCAGTCCAAGTGACAGAAGCACCAGAGGCTTTTAAAGCTTTTTCTAATTCTCCTTTGGCTTTTAATGCGTAGAGGACAGTTGCAGCTTTTTGATAGCCAATACGAACCACTATACTGTTAGAGTTTGGACTTGAATTAGTAGTTTCAGTTGTTTGTGCTGTCTGATTTGTCCCAGTATTGTCCCTTGTGTTGGGAGAGCAAGCGGAAATAACAAAAGTCAAACTCAGTCCAACTGCAAATAGTAAGGAAAGAGTGTGGATGTTCTGCTTTTGATATTTTTTTAGGAAGGTGATTCCAGCTTCCAATAGTCGGAATGGAGAAAATTTAGTCAACATTACTCTGGTGGTTAAGGTCAATAGAATATTTGGACTCAAGTTAATTTATCACAAAACTACAGTATATCAATCAGTTTACCGTATTTTTTTCTTAGAGTATCACATAGAGGTTATTTTTGTTGCTTTTTCTAGTGATCTGTGAGATGCTTGATTTTGAATCAACAGTATTTGTATCAAGATACCGTATTTTAACTAATCAAGGGATGTTCGCTATGGCAAGTAAATTAGAAGGAAAAGTCGCCATTGTTACCGGGGCTTCTTCGGGAATTGGGGAAGCTACGGCTATTTCACTCGCAGCAGAAGGAGCAAAAGTAATAATTGCAGCTAGAAGGGGAGAGCGTTTAGAAGCAGTAGCAAAACATATTACTGAAAATGGTGGACAAGTATTACCTGTTGTTGCAGATATTACCAATGAAGTACAGGTTAAAAATCTGATCCAAAAAGCTCATGCAGAATTTGGGCGCGTAGATATTTTAGTTAACAATGCAGGTATATCATTTCCAGGTAGGATTGAAAATGCAGATCCGTCAAACTGGCGGAAAATGATTGATATTAATGTTTTGGCGTTAATGTACGCAACTCACACAGTTTTACCTATTTTTAAAGCGCAAAAATCAGGACATATCGTTAATATTTCATCTGTCGCTGGACGCATTGCCCGTGCAGGAATGGCGGCTTACAATGTCACTAAATGGGGTGTAAATGCCTTTTCGGAAGCATTAAGACAGGAAGTATATCAAGATAATATCCGCGTTACTATCATCGAGCCTGGTTTAGTAGAAACAGAAATTGATCAGCATATTACCGATGTAGTAGCAAAGCAGGAAATTGCAGCCAGACGGAAAGCAATTACACCATTACAAAGTGAAGATATCGCAGCAGCAATAGTTTATGCTGTTACCCAACCACAGCACGTAAATGTGAATGAAATCTTGATTCGTCCAACTCAGCAAGATCGGTAATGACTATACCTGAAAATAGATAATATTAATGTTAGAAGAAAATAGCACATCATTAAAGAAAAGCAACAAAATATTTGCTTTTTTGAAAATCTCACCTGCAATTAAATCACCCAATTTATTTGGTTTTCTCATTGGGGAAAGCGTGTCTTTTTTCGGCTCTTGGATGACACAAATTGCCCTAGTATGGATGGTTTATCAATTAACAAATTCAGCTATGTTAGTTGGCGTTGCAGGCTTCACTAATCAAGCAATGGGCTTGGTTATTACACCATTGGTAGGAGTATTACTAGATAGATGGAATTTAAAATATGTTTTGTTAACCACTCAGATAGTATCTATTATTTTATCCTCACTACTAACTTTTTTAACTGTTAGTAATCAGATAAATTTTACAGATATTATTATCATTGGTATTCTTCAAGGCATAGTCAAAGCTTTTGATTTACCAGCACGTCAAGTAACTATTCCTAGATTAGTAGAAAATAGAAGTGATACTTATAGTGCAATGGCTGTACATTCATTTTTAATTAATACAGCTAAATTTGTCAGTCCGATGATTGGGGGTTTGATAATTGCTAAAAATGGAGCATGGTTATGTTTTTTAGTAGATGCTATTAGCTACTTACCTTTTTTGTTCGCTATTTTGACTATGCAAATTAAACCAAATATCTATAGCTTATCAAAATCTAGCTCTAACTCTAAAAAGATTTGGCATAACCTTAAAGAAGGATTTGTTTTTGTATACAACTTCATACCAATTAAGTTCATTTTAATCTTGCAAATTACAGTTTGCTTTATGGCAATGACTTATGTTAATTTGATGCCGATATTTGCCAAAGAAGTATTAAAAGGTAATGCAGAAACAATGGGTTTTTTGATGACTTCCACAGCTTTTGGCTCTATCTTTTCTGGTATTTATTTAATGAGGCGTAAACAAGCAATAGGACTGGAAAAAGTTATGGCAATTTCTACTTTAGTGCTAGGATTATCATTAATATTATTTTCTCGCTCAACACGACTAGAAATTTGTTTAGTATTAATCTTTATTGTCGGATTAACTAATACCTTAACTCTAGCTTCAATTAGTAATTTTGTGCAAGTAATTCTAGTGGAAGAAGATAAAAGAGGACGAGTAACCAGTATATTTATGACTACTTTTTTGGGAATACTACCTTTTGGTAATTTATTTTTTGGAGGATTAGCAAATTATATTGGCGTTGCTAATGCCTTATTATTTGGTGGTGTTTGTTGTATTTTGGGAGCTTGTTTTTTTGCTAGGCAAATCTCAGAAATTAGAACGGTGGTAAACCCCATATATCAAGAAATGGGATTAATTTCTTAGTCAGCATAGAACTTACAAATGATGTTATCGAAGCCGTGATTATTATGTGTGTAGAGGTAATTTATGAATTATCCCTACTTTGGTGATTTTTTGCGTATAGCCTATTTCATTCAAATTCAGATCCCTGACTTCTTAGAGAAGTCGGGGATCTTTTTGTTCATAAAATTTAGAATTACTATATTACCTAAATACTTCAAATAAATCTTGAGAAAAATAATAAATGTGTTGGAAAATACTTGATTTTCAGATTTTTTGTGTAAAGATAATATGTAAATACGTAATTCCGATAGAAATACGAGAGTTTTTGCTTCAGCAGAATAAAAATTATCAATTTTGTAAACTCTAAATATTTCAGCCATGAAAATACCATTTTTACCACAACGCCGCACAGTTTTAAACCGATTTGTTCAATATTCACTACTAGGATTGTTTACTCTATCTACACCCTTGACAGGTAGTTTATTACAAACAAGCCAAGCCCAGACAAAATCTGGATTTAGTTCTAAAGTTATCAACTTGGCTTATCAAACCTCTGGGGATATTGTCAAAGTCAAAAAAGTTGTTGAGCCACGTTTTAAAGAATTAGGTGTAACTGTGAATTGGGTTGGACCATTTCCAGCAGGTCCACAACTAATAGAAGCCATGAATGCAGGTAAAGTTGATATTGGTACAGTGGGAGAAACACCACCAATATTTTCCCAAGCTGCTGGTGTCACAGAAGTGATTTATATTTCTGGGCGTGTACCCAGTAAAGGATTAGGACAAGGTATTATTGTCAGAGCCAATTCTCCTATTAGAAAATTAGCGGATATTAAGGGTAAAAAAGTTGCTTTTCAACGGGGATCAAATGCCCACTACTTATTAGCAAAAGCCTTAACAGAAGTAGGTTTAAAGATTAGTGATATTCAAGTTGTGGGACTAACTCCATCTGAAGCTCGTGATGCTTTTATTCAAAATAAAGTTGAAGTTTGGGTAGGTGGTGATCCCTTTTTAGCTCTTGTCGAAAAAACCATCCCTATTCGTAATCTCAGAAATGCTTCAGGGATTAATACTCTCGGCGGATTTTATCTGGGTAGAAAGGAGTTTATCACCAAAAATTCTGAATTGGTAAGAGTATTTTTAGAAGAAGCAGATAAAGTTGGAGAATGGGCTGATAAAAACCCAAAAGAAGTCGCTCAAGCTTTTGCACCTGAGTTGAAAATTGATGTAGACGTTTTAGAAAAAGTATCTCGTCGAACTACTCGTCGGTTAAGAAGACTGACACCTGCAATTATTGCTGAACAACAGAAAGTTGCTGATTTTTATTTTGAAGAAAAAATCATTCCCCGCAAGATAAATGTCAAGGACGCAACTCCTTCACCTCAATTAACTGAAGCTATTACACCTAAACGACTGAAATAATTACTGTCTGAATCAGGATGTCCAAGATTAAGGGATTAACAGGATGAAAACAAAAATTTGCTTACCAAACGTTTAACTTTGGGAAAGCGGTACTAGCAGTCCCTCAATTACCTAGCCAATATTTCACTTTTTAGCTATTTAGAGAATCTCATGCAAGAAAACCGCAATTTTGATCAAGATTCACAGCATCCCTATAATGCTAATTTGGGTAGTAACCGTTCATCTTTTGGTCGTTTTACTAGACGTTCATTTTTTGTTCGTAGTAGTTTGCTAACTGCGGCTGGTTTTGTCGCTGGAGTTACAGGAGTATCTTTGTCTGGAAAAGAGGGAGGAGATATTGCCCAAGCCCAGGATATAAAGCCGAATAACTACCGTAAGTGGCTAGAAAAAGCCTATAAAGTGCGTGTAGCAGCAGCCAAAGCCAACCTGGATCTTCCCATTCCTCCCCATACCACCAACGGCGATGAAGAACGCTATCCGAATAAAATTGGCTCTGATTCTAGGGGATTACCACATAATAAGCTAGGTGAGGTTGATCTCAAAGCCTATGAGTCTTTAACTAGAGCAGTAACAACCGGCAATCATGAAGACTTTGAAAAGGTGATTATAGGCGGTACGCGGAAGCTGGTGAATGCTCAAGGACCTTTAGCAGTCAGCCTAGAAGGACTAAGTCCGCTTCAAGTACCAGTACCAACACCAGTAGCTTTAGCTAGTGCTGAACGAGCGGCTGAGGCTATTGAGCTTTATTGGCAATCTTTATTACGGGATGTACCGTTTCATAAATTCCAAAATAACACCGATGATCCTTTGGTCTTGGCGGCTGTTGAAGAACTAGACAAGCTCGAAGGTTTCAAGGGACCCAGAATTAACGGCCGTGTTACACCCCAAAGTCTATTTCGTGGGATTGTTACCTACCTCGATAACAGTGATAAGTCTGGTAGAACACCAAAGCACGTGACTCCTCCTGGGGTATTGGTTGGTCCCCATATATCCCAATTTGCCTTATTAAATGCTCCTTCGGGCGTTCAATATGTTCCTGCTGTAATTCGGACTGCTCTGCCTGGAAATGACTTCCTCACCGATTACGAAGAATGGCTGAATGTGCAGAATGGTGGTACGCCTAAATCTATTAAGTATGACCCTGTACGTCGTTACATATCCACAGTTCGTGATTTATCGGAATTTTCCCATGCGCCTGGTCCAGTATTCGCTAGTTCGTCTCAAATTTTGGCTACAGCCCGCAATGCCAATGACCCATTGAGCGGTGGTATTGGCGCACCCTTGAATTCAGGTAATCCATTTGTGAAATCAAAGACTCAACAGGGCGGTAACGGGTCTTTTGCGGTAGGACATTTACAAGCTTTACTGGGTCTGGGTACATCTCGTGCAATTAGGGCTGCCTACTGGACGAAGTTTTATGAACACCGCATTTTGCGTCCTGAAGCTTATGCTGGATTGGTTCACAATAATACTGTTAATAAAACTCAGTATCCTGTCCATCGAAATATATTGAACTCTAAAGCTTTAGCTCGGAGTTTTAGCAAATTTGGCACCTATTTGTTAGCCCATGGATACCCGGAAGGTTCACCTATCCATTCTTCTTATGTTGGTGGGGCAGCTGCAATTGCTGGTGTGAATGTCACACTATTAAAAGCATATTTTGACGAAGATTTTGTCATCCCCAACCCTGTAGTTCCAGATCCCAATGATCCTACTAAGGTAATTTCCTATACAGGTGAGCCTTTAACGGTGGGTGGTGAGTTGAATAAGCTGGCAACTAATTATGCCCTTGGTCGGGGTCATGGTGGTATTCACTGGCGTACAGATGGTTCTGCTGGTTTGGCTTTAGGTGAAGCAGTTGCTATCAGTCTTCTCCGAGATGAAAGACTGGGTTACAACGAAAAATTTAACGGCTTTACCTTAACCAAGTTTGATGGTACTAAAATCACTGTTTAAGTATCAAAGGCGGGCAACCCCCGCCACAAATAGCACTGAGCAGACTTGTCTTTTAGGTTAATTTATGGGACATTACTATTTGTAACTCCATAAAATTTATCGGTTTACCGTAAATTAATTAATAAACATGAGCCAAATTTTAGAAGAAGTCTTATCAGCTAACCATAGTTATGCTGAAAACTTTGGTAATAAAGGCGAATTACTCATACCTCCTGCACGTCGGTTTGCCATTCTTACCTGTATGGATGCACGACTTGACCCAGCCAATTTTGCAGGATTAGCTGAAGGTGATGCCCATGTGATTCGTAATGCTGGTGGACGTGCCAGTGATGATGCTATTCGCTCCTTAATAATTTCGTACAAATTACTAGGTACTCGTGAATGGTTCGTGATTCATCACACTAATTGTGGTATGGAAACCTTTACAGACCAAATAATCCGCAACTTACTGGCTAATAGTCTGCAAACAGCCCAATTAAATGAAACGGGTTGGCATGATATAGGCTCTGGAGGAGGATCAAATGAAGCTGAATTTATTGAGTGGTTGACTATTGGCGACCTATCCCAGAGTGTTTATACAGATGTGAAGCGTATTCGGTTACATCCATTAGTACCACGAAAAATTCCAATTTACGGCTACATTTATGATGTGAAAACTGGAAAATTGATTGAAGTTCCAGAAGCTACAGAAATTGGTAAAGCAGAATAGCTCTCGGTGATAACTATTAATAGGTAATAAGGTGCAATAAGTAATAAGACAAAATTAATTACACAAATATTTGGACTGAAATCCTTAATGGACAAAGGATTGGTAAATAAATAATATGTAATTATTATCCACAACCCCTAAATACAGTTCAGATAGCAATGCAGGGGAAACGCATCTAAATTATCTTGACAGAATACTATATTAGTGCATCAATATGGGAAAATATCTAACTTCATTCAAAATCTGATAAATTCCTTTATTAAAATTATAAAAATTTCATAAATTTAGAGTAATTATTTATTTTTAATGATGGATTTATTTTGTTCAGTTCTATATATTAATATCTATATTTTTTGGCATCAAAAATATAGATTCTATTGTAGAATCAACAGAAAAATAAATTGGTTATATTTATATTTGTCTATATTTTCTGATTTTTATCAGATACATTCTAAAATCTTCTCTAAATATTCATCATCCCATCCTGCACAAAACTGCTTACTTTTAGTTCCTAGTTTTTGGCTTTTTTCTTTTCCTAAAAGATTAACTGCTATATGACGAATAACTGCAAAGTTTTGTGGTGCATTATCCTTTCTTATCCGACAATCATCTTCTCTAAAAGCTACATCTAAAACCCAGTGTAATGAATTCTCTATACCCCAATGAGTGCGGACTGATTCTCCTAGTAATTTCGCATTATTTGTCAAACTACTTATATAATAGCCTGTCTCAACCTTCGTTTTTCCATTAACTTTTCGTATATATTCTACCATTCCTACACTTTGAAGATTTACCCATTTCTTATCAGTATCTATTCTTTCTTCTATGTCTGATAACATGAGATAATGACGAATCTCTTCTCTTCCATGTTCGTCTTCTTTTGTATGAAATTCACTATATTTGAATCCCTCAAACCCTTTAGATATAGCTTCTTTGAAGATTTCTTCTACATTCTTATATAAATTACCCATGGCAAGCGCATCTTATTTTTAGAATGCTTACTGGACAAAGGTTTTGACGATTGTTAAGTTTTGTAACTAAAAGTTAAAACCCTTGCTGGGCATGGATTACAGAATTTAGGTGCGTTTGCCCTGATAAATTACCTTGATTCTTTTTGAGTGCGATAATATATTCGCCTGATTTTTCTGCAATTGATTTTACTATCTCTTTTTGACACCCCATCGCATCAATCGTTACTAAACATCCGGCTATATCTAATACTTTAATTAATTCCGGTATGGCTGTTATTTCATTTGACTTTTCTTCTACTTTACATTGTCCTAATACTAATTTATTACTAGTTGCCCATGCACTTACCATGTGAATCGCACCTTTATCCTTTCCTTTATCATATGAATGCCTTAATGTTTTCCCATCTATTGCTATGACTTCTCCTTCTGTAATTTTATTGATAGATTTTATCCAACTCAAAAAACAATTCTGAAATTGTTGCGGATCTATTCTCGCAAATACTCTGGCGAATGTATCATGAGATGGAATCCCGTTTGGAAGTTCTAAAAATTGTTTTAGCCATTTTTCTTTCTTTTTTCCATAAGCCTCCATCAATACCCAACTATCTACTCCACAGATCACTGCACAAATCGCAATGGTTACTATATCTATTAATTTATGCCTTTTTGTTCTCTCAACTCTTTTATCTTCTAAATCTTTAAAGTGATCTACTATTGTGATTTTTGGTGGTAGCTTCATTTTGTGAATTTTGTCTCTTTAGTTTTATTGAGAATACCACTTCAACTCATTTTATTGATTCTTATAGAAACGAATTTACCATCAAATTTTCTTCATACTCATTTATTGGCTTGATATTAACATGGTAATACTGCCCTTTTCATCTATTCATAGAAGTTACATTTTGTCAAAAAAAATTAGATGCGTTTCCCCTGGAGTTTCAGTCCAAAATGAGAATTGCTGATGAAATATGCTTTGATTATATTATCTGATATCCGATATATTTCGACATTGAGTGTATTAAATACTAAATGCCTGGTGTTGCGCTAAGAAGTCCGCTACCAGTGCCGCTAATACTAGTATCAGGGATATACGTTATATTTCCGTTTTTTTGAGCTAATGTTCCTTGTTGACTTAGCTTTTCTGTTGTTGGACTATATCCAGGTGGTTGAACTCTATTATATGTGATGTATTCTCCAGGATAATCAGCTTTTTCATCAGGTTGTAAAGTTACTAATGTCATGGGTGTGGTTTTCCCAAAATTATAAAAAGCTCTAGTGCCTCCTGTTTTATTTTCAACAATAAAACCTCCTACAATACTAGAAGCTTCTGTGATGCTTAATTCAACTAACCAATTTTTATCGAAACTAACTGCACAAAAATCTTTTTCTTTTTTTGCATTGGGAATGTTGAAAAATGTTAACAGCATAGTTTTATGTTTCCAAAAGTAACTGAGTAATTATGTTCTGATTGAAATAATATACTTCAATTTAATTAATTTAAATAATCCCAAGTTAGATATCTTAATTAACCTTAAGTTAGATATCTTAATTAACCTTAAGTTAGATATCTTAAATAATCCTAAGTTAGGTATCTAACTTTTTTTTACTGCTGGCTCTGATCTATGTGCGATAGCTTCGCTCCGGGACGCAATGCGATTCCTGCGGAGTGCTTCGCTATCGCTCTTTAGTTTCCCTGAATAATAAGGTAATGTAAAACTTGCAACTATTTGGTGATATCTGTAGCCTTGGTTTCTGCCATTAACCAATTCAGGTAATTCTGATTTGCTTGTTCAATTGGTAAAGCCACTACACAAGGTACTTGATAAGAGTGTACTGATTTTACTTTAGCTGTTAGTTCTGCGAATAAATCACGGCGGGATTTCATAATTAAAATCGCTTCTTTTTCTACTTGTAATTCACCTTGCCACCAATAAATACTATCCATACCGTCAATTATGTTGGCACAGGCTGCAAGACGGGATTCTACTACGGCTTTACCTACGTTAAGAGCTTCAGCACGGTCTTTACAAGTGACGTAAACAAAAAGAAATTCCATATTTTGACTTTATTATATTTGTTTGGGGCAATGTCTACGAGGGGGAAGCGATCTGCTTGCAGCAGCGCTTCGCTATCGTCTGGGTTTCCCTAAGAATTGGGAGAGCGATTCCTACGGAGCGCTTCGCTATCGCTTGGGTTTTCCTCAAAAATTGTGGGCGCTCTATTTCCCTCAAGAATTTGGTAGGGGCGATTCCTACGGAGCGCTTCGCTATCGCTTGGGTTTTCCTCAAGAATTGGGGGCGCTCAATTTCCCCCAAGAATTTAGTAAGAGCGATTCCTACGGAGCGCTTCGCTATCGCTTGGGTTTTCCTCAAGAATTGGGGGCGCTCAATTTCCCCCAAGAATTTAGTAAGAGCGATTCCTACGGAGCGCTTCGCTATCGCTTGGGTTTCCCTCAAGAATTTAGTAGGGGCGATTCCTACGGAGCGCTTCGCTATCGCTTTCTCAGTGTATTTGCAGACGAATTTGGTAAACTAGAAGTACAACCAGCAGCTTTAAATTGTTGAGAAATTTGATTTTTTTCTGATGCTTCAAATATATATTCAAGTAATCCACTTAGTGATTCAACAGGTCTGGGACTATGTAAAGGAATCTCACTATTATTGCTGACAAATCTGCCATTTTTGAGCAATGCTGATCCTAAATAATAATTTCCTTCTTTGAATAGCACTTCTCCAATATTGGTTTTTATAACTCCATTAGAGAAAACACCAGTAGTTAAACGACCAGAACCTTCAGCTGTTTCAAAAACACAAACACGACCCTTACTATTTGATGGATAAATATGACTACTATTTTCGTATCCCACCCACTGACCAAAGAAAGGTGCTAATTCTGGTTCAGTCTTTGACCAAGCACGTACAAAGGATTCTCTTGTCTTCTTTTCTACTTGAGTACGTCTATCTTGAAGATAACCAGCACCTACATTATTATTTTTGGCTCTCCTAATTTGTTGCTCAAGTTCTTGACGTAATCTTTTAATTTCTGCATTAGTTGGTTGTCGAGTTTGGGCTAATACTGATAATTCGTTAACACCTAAAGTTATTAAACTGAATCCTAAGATAAATAGCGATCGCTTCGCCCACTGTAGGTATTGCTGTACTTGTGGTAATGCTAATTTTTGGGTCTTCAAAACAGGTTTCATAGATTTTCCTTGAAAATGTTCAAAATTTAATCAATGGGTTCTTTAGTGCAAGAAAGATAATTAGAATTAACCCAGCCTTTCAAGCCCTCAACTTTCTTATTTGGTCCCCTAATCACATCGACGTAAGCCCAAATCCCCTCTTGTTTCTTGAGTAAAACATGATTACCATTATTTAAACCGGCTCTGGATTTGGGGGTCAAATGAGCAGCCATGCAGAAAGTTACGATAAGGACTTAATAGCCTACTGGTAACATCCTGATTGAAAGGGATAAAACTGTACCATTTAAAACTTAAGTTTATTTGGTACGTTGAGAATTTGAGAATCGTCAAAAATATTGATTAGCAGAATGTTTATCCAGTAAGGGTTACAGCCTTAGCGTAACTTTCTGTACGATTGCTCATTTACCCCCTTAGGCGTTAGGCGTGACGGTTACGCCAGGGCGTGAGAGCGATCGCTATTTCAACCTTAGACAAGTTGATAAAGCTGGAAACTCGCGTACAGTTTATCTGGCGAAACTTTCAGTTTAATTGTGATATTGGATTCCCAATGTCACTTAACCATTTGGTTAACTGCGCTCCGTGACTTGCTTTTGGCGTGACGTTTACGCCGGGGTGAAACATTAGGCGTAAATTTGGCGTGGCGTGAATTTTCCGCCTAATTATCCATCAGCTTGATCAGAATTGCCTCCAATCTCTCCAAAGCAGCGTTAGTTGAGCGTTGATTTTCCTCAAATCGTTGCTGATGTAGCTCAAAGTTACGGTCAAGTCTAACTATGATGTCATCTAAAACAGCGCTACGACCTAAGACAGTATTGGCAGTTCCAGTAAAGTCGTTAACTTGGTTTGATAGGTCATTTAGGCTGTTCGATAAATTACCAATCGTTTGTGTATTAATTGTCTGTTGTTCTGCTACTCGGTCAAGCCGTTGGGTAGTCTGTTCTAAAATCGCTTCTATCCGGTCTAGTCGAGATGGTTCAGTTGTCATGGTGTTTTGGGTGTGGTTGGGTGCGATTCCTACGGAGCGCTTCGCTATCGCTCTAACTTGCCTTTGGATTTTGTGCCTGTGTTTTTTTAATTTCACGGATACCAGACTCTATGAGAAAAGCTGCAAGGTTAGCAGTAGAACGTCCTTCTTTTGTTGCAATGTCCTCTAAATCTTTAAATACTGCATCTGGTAGCGTTACCGTAAACCGTTTTGACATAAGTTGCATAAAATAGTTTACCTAAATACTACTACTAGAATTAAATAATAATCGAGAATTATACAATTGTCATCTTATAAGATGTTGTCAGCATTAAAAATAGTGCTATCATGGAACTGTAGAGACAGGTTATGTAAAGGCATTGCATCCTTGTAAGTCTTGTGAGCAAAGGATAAAGGTTAATTTACTAAGCTTGTCAAGCTAACACGATACTGCATATTTAATCTAGCTGCACTCGTAGCACCCCAATAAATGCAATATGAACCAATTCCATAGGTGGGATGTGGCAACTTTGCAGCGATTATATGCAAAAACGTAATAACGAATAAATACCTATTGCACCCTATGGAACAGACACGAATTATCTATGAAACATTGATCGGGAAAAGATGCAGCGATACCCACTGGAGTAAGACTAAAAAACTCATGGTTGCTTGTGAACTGCCACAAGATAAAGACGGTTTTAACGTCCTGATCAACCTGCGAAAAGTATCCCCCCGGTACTTCACCAAGTATGTAGAAATTAAAGACGAATTAACCAAATTGGGTAAGCAATTATTACCCGCAATTTGTTAGTTGCAATGGTTTCAATCCCTAATAGGGAGTAAGTGAAATTGCAATTAGAGTGTACGGACACTTTCTTTTAAAACCCTATTGTTTCAATCCCTAATAGGGAGTAAGTGAAATTGCAATACGCCAACATAAGTGCTATTGGTTGCCGCTGTATGTGCAGTTGTGTTTCAATCCCTAATAGGGAGTAAGTGAAATTGCAATCCAGTCTTGAAGTGCTTGGGCTTCTTTGTTGGGTTTGTTTCAATCCCTAATAGGGAGTAAGTGAAATTGCAATTTAATGAATTTGTCCATAATAATATTTGCCCCGTATAATGTTTCAATCCCTAATAGGGAGTAAGTGAAATTGCAATAGTTGCAAAGCTAAGAGTTTCCCCTATTGGTAGATTGTTTCAATCCCTAATAGGGAGTAAGTGAAATTGCAATTTGCAATACTAATTGTTTATCTGGTTGATTTAGATTATTTAGTTTCAATCCCTAATAGGGAGTAAGTGAAATTGCAATCGTAGGCTAAATCACCGGCTTTGACGATTCCTGAAATATTCGTTTCAATCCCTAATAGGGAGTAAGTGAAATTGCAATCACACCGTAAATAATCGGCACGCGACCACCTTCTTTGTTTCAATCCCTAATAGGGAGTAAGTGAAATTGCAATTTAATAATATCGTTCTTGTACCCTACAGCCTCAAAGTTTCAATCCCTAATAGGGAGTAAGTGAAATTGCAATGTTATTGATAGCTATTTTAACATTTTCTTCAAGGGTTTCAATCCCTAATAGGGAGTAAGTGAAATTGCAATAATCGGATTAGTCTTACACTCAGACAACCAACTTGAGTTTCAATCCCTAATAGGGAGTAAGTGAAATTGCAATTTGGCACACTGGTCTAACGCAGGATTAGATGTAGGGTTTCAATCCCTAATAGGGAGTAAGTGAAATTGCAATGGTAAAGATGCTGTTGCCTCAGCACTCAAAGAACTTGAGTTTCAATCCCTAATAGGGAGTAAGTGAAATTGCAATATGTGGGGATAACGCCCAAGTCAGCGGCGATTTTTTGTTTCAATCCCTAATAGGGAGTAAGTGAAATTGCAATAGCGGACGGCTGAAAGCCTATATATATGTAGTTTTCAAGGTTCAGTTGCGCGGATAGTCTTATAATAATCCATTTCAGAAAAAGTGTCAAGGAGTAAAATAGCTGAAACCCTTGCTGTGCAAGGTGCGCGGATGGATGAACTCCATGAACTCCATGAAAACGTTGTGTGGACATGATTTCAGGCATTTTTTGAGAAATTGAATTTTTTACACCCACCCATCCGCGCATTAAGCGAAGAAAATCGTCTGATCAGGGGGTTCTTGACCACCAATTCTTTCTATTTTACCAAAACAGCAAGCACAAAGGAAGTAAAAGCGAATGCTGTCGGTTTCAGGTTTAATGAGTTTATTAAGACGCGATCTTAACTTAGCATATTGAGTATCAGTTAACTCACATTCAAAAATACTATACTGTACCCATTGGCCATAGGATTTGAGAATACTATGGATTTTAGTCCGCCGTTTATCGTCAGAAATATCGTAAGAAATAACAACATTCATAAATTTTGTGCGAAGTTATACCTTGTTGATGTAGAGAATTTTTATTTCAGTACCAAAGGGGGATATTTATCAGTTGTTCCCATTAAATATTTAGCTAGTAATCTTGCTTGTAATTCAAAAGCTTCTCGATAAGTACATTTACGTCCCATTACCGGGTGTTTAAACTCCGATAGTTTTTTCTTTTCGTACAAAGTCAAAAAAGTTTTGCGTCCTTCTGGAATGAGAGAAACAGCACCGCTTAATGGTTCAGTCACAAAATCTGCTGGAGTTAATAATTGCTTATTCAAAATAGATAAAACTACTGCATCTACCACTAAAGGGCGAAACTCTTCCATTAAGTCTAAAGCTAAAGAAGGGCGATTATAGCGATCAAAATGTAGATATCCTAAATATGGATCAAAACCGACAATATTCACAGCATTTTGCACATCATGACGCAATAAAGAATAACCAAAACTTAACAATGAATTTACCGGATCTGTAGGTGGACGACGGACACGCTTAGTAAAAGAAAATTTAGAATTACGAATCAGACTATCAAAACAACCAAAATAAGCAGCACTACCAGAACCTTCTAAACCACGCAAAGAATTGATATTTTCAGTTGAACTAATTGCAGCAATTACCTGTTCAATGCGAGCAATATTTTTAGATAGATCAACATCATCAAATTCACGCTGATAACGCATTAAAGTTTGACGGTAATTTTTTAATTTTCCTCTAACAAAGCCTTGAACAGCATGAATAGATTGGGGGGTTTCTCCTGCTGCTTGCCATTGTGCCTTGCGAATGAAAATATTACCAGTCATTTCTGGCTCTAACCGTCCTAAATAGTGACCAATTTTATTGATAAAAGATAGAGGAATATGACGAGTCATTAACTCATCTACAACAGCCGGCGAAATAGTTGCTCGTCCTAAAACAACTACACATTCAATATGAATAAATGGAATATCTTGAAGAATTTTCTTTTCAAATTTCACATTAATCCGTTCATCAACCTTACCAATAAAAGCATCATCTTGTGTGATGTAAAGAGTACCCATAATTAAATCCTCAAAATAGATAATAGGTGACTAAATAAGATCCCCGACTTATTTTTTGTTTTCTACATAAATTATGAATTGATTTCAGAAGTCGGGGATCTGGGTTAATTTGCTTCTTGATAACGCCCAACTTTATCAGCAAGTTGTGGCAAACATCGAGAATAAAGACTACAACCATCACAGCGTTTTGTTTTGACAGCTTTTGGCATAGCACCTGTAAACAGTAACGTTTGGATAGCTTCAATAGTAGCAATGGTACTACCTCGTAATTCTGGGGTAATTTCTACTAACTTCCGTTGATGAGTTTGAGCATAATAGATATAGCCAGTATTGATATTTTTTCCTGTCATTTCCTCCAAACACAAAGCTTGAGCGCAAACTTGTAATTCATCATTATCCCATTCTCCTTTACGTCCTCTTTTATATTCAATAGGGTAAAATTCGCCATTTTCAAACTCAATTAAGTCAGATTTACCGATAAGTTTATATTTATCTGATTTCAAATAAATAGCGCGTATCTGCCAAATTTCCTCACGATTTTGTTCTCCAACTGTGTGAACTCGTTCATGTAAACTTGTACCCTCAATAGTATATTGATTATCAATGAATTCACCTGCACAATGAATCAACCAACAACGATGAGGGCAATAGGAATATTGGTTTAAAGAAGCGATACTAACGTAATCATCAGAATTGATATTTTCAAGCGACATAAGATATAAAAAATTGATTAATTTGTAGGTTGGGTTAAGCGACAGCGCAACCCAACAAAAGCGTTAATAATGAATATGATCATGTTGGGTTTCCTTGCGTCAACCCAACCTACAACTTTCTTCTCACCATTCCCATTCCCATAGTTGTTTTTCTACCAACACCAGCATATAAAGCAAAATCAGCTAAGGCGTTAATTTGCTTAATTGCCGTTGTTTCTACATTGCCAAGAATGCGATAACTAATTTCACCTAAACAACCAATAAATTTGTTGTCATAGTTGCTAATAACTTCAGTATTGATATTAAAAGCACTAGCATAAATTGATTCAAAAGAAATATTAGTTAATTCAATACCGCTATATTTATGCCACCGATTTAGTAGACTATTGAATACAGATTCCCGTGTTGGTAAAACATTATCAAATGCACCTTGACGAAAAGCTACAGGTGTAGAAAAGATGAAATTAAGATTGCGTTCTGTTTCACTTGCTTGTTGATAAAGTTGATGATAATTACAAGCATTTGCCCAAGGTTGATTAGATTGGGGTGTACCTTGAATGCTGGTAATATATAAGTTGGCTGAACCTAAGTGCCAAGGTTGTTTGGGATTTATATTTAACCATAAAGGTGTAAGCTGATTAAATAAATTGTCATTTAATAAAGAAATACGCCACCAACAAGAAGTACCAGCAGGAATAGGGTTTTGATGGGCATATTGCAAAGTATAAGATTGGATTTTATGTTTGTTTTCTACCTGCAATGGTGAGAGAGTAAAGGCTTTATCAGCATTTGATTCGTGTAAATAGTCTCCTAATTTTCTATCAGCAGAACTCACTAAGTTAAGAAATAAGGCGTGGTAATGTCTACCTGTGAGGAAATTGGGGTAAATTGGAGATTGGGGGACGATGTTGAGAATGAGACTATGGGGCATAATTTTTGCAGTGTGGCACAATTTGTAAATAGATAATGAAAACTAAGAAAGATTCAGACTATAGAACGTATAAAGTAATAAAAGTTGAATAAAAAGTAAGACAAATGACAGTTGATAATTCTCGTGCAGCAACAGCACTTAGTAAAAAGTTAGAAGCCAGTTTACCAATTAAAGTTAAGGTGGCAAAAGAATTATTGAAAATGCTGAAGACAAGAGGAGACATAATAAATCCAGAGAAAGAACTTGAAGTTGATTGGGTAGCTTATTCTGGGGATGAAGGTGGGATTATGTGCCGATTAGTCAGCAAGAACGATAATCCCGAAGATGAAGATAAAGCACTATATATAGTGTCTATTACCCATCTCAAAATAGATCCAGATCATCCTCATGCTGAAGAAATAGCAACTTATCAACGTGAGCGAAATCGCAAGTTAATGTTACAAAATCGTGGTAGTTTGATGACTGAATTAATGCCTTTACGCTCTCCTAAAACAAAGAAGAGCGGTAAAGGTTTTGGAAAATAATTAACTCCGAAAACGGTATTGCATTAGCTTAGGAAGTTTTACATTTTTGACATCATCAAAATAGTAATATTCCCCTTGCATTTGCACATTTTGAATCAGACTTACTGGTGGCATATTTACCACATCATAGCTAATAACTTGATTAGTAAACATGACATCCAAAGGATTTAAAGGATGAGTACAAGTGAATAAATCAGTTTTGATTTTTGGTTGTGGTAATTTCTCAACCGTAATTTCTGCTTTACTCATCCATTTACCTAAACGAATCCATTTAGGTAATTTGATCTCTTTTTGAGAGATGAGAAAAAACTCAAATTGACTTTCTGGTGCAATTTCCTTTGCTCTACCAAAACTGGGAATATTCTTTTGGGTTTTTTCCATTTCTACATGGTAGTTATTATTGGCATATTTCCATGTATTGAGAATAGATGAATGATGCAAAGAACGAGCCGGAGTTATGTAAATTTCTTGTTCATTTAATGGAGTTAAATGTGCTTCATATTTTGGCACTTGTTCGGGACAGAAATAACGATAGGAATCTTCTTCAGATACGGTTGTTGAGTAGATTTCGCTATCAACTAAACCAAGTGCATAACAGAGGGCGTAGTTATGAATTATTGGCTCGGTTTCGTAGAGTCTACCAATTTCACGGGTGGCAAAATAAAGACTGTCGTGTAGTTCTAATTGACAACGGTAAATAAACACCATTTTTGTTACTCCGCTTTAGCATTTTTACCTGCTTTTGATTTTGCGGTTTTTGCTTCTTCAGACTTACCTTTAATATGCTTTTTAGCATAAGCCTTGGCTTCATCATTAGCTTGTTGTAAAAGTGATTTAATTCCTACTTCATTATTTGTGAGGTTTTTAACTTCGTTAATTAGAGGTATAAAAGCATCACCAATAAAATCTGTATGCACAATAAATTCATCATTCATTAAATTCTCAATTGCACTTTTAGCAGCAGCAATTACATCATCTTCATCTAAAGGATCTGGTGATTTGAGAGTATTATTTGCTTTCATTTCGTCATATATTGCTTGAGTCCACCGCAGATTACTGGTAATTTCTCCATCAGCAAATATAACCCCAATTAACTCATTTCTCACGCGACCTGTACGAGTTGTTTGTGCGCCATAGTGACGAGTTCTGAGGATGTTATTAAAAACATAAAGAAAACTAGCTTCTGTGGGGTCTTTTAAAGTGACAATACTGGGGAAAAATACTTGTGGTCTAATGTGATCTTGTTGGTTAATTCTGCTAGTAACTTCACCAGGTTTAGAACCACTTTCTCCTTTAGAAGCCATTGTACCATTTTCAAAAGGAGCATTGAGAGTAAATGTTTCATGAGATTCATCAAAAGCTGTAATTGAAAATGCCGTATCTACAACAACTTTTGATTTTTCTGAACCAGAATCACCAATAGCAAAACCGTAAATTATACAATCAGGATTATCCATTGCAAAAGATACGTTATATTCACATTCTTCTGCTTTCATAAATTCATATTTTCGCAATAATTCCCGACCGACTAATCTTTCTGGTGTTGACTGTTTACGCTTGAACATTGAAAGACGGCTAATGGTGTTTTTATCTTTAACTCCAGCCCTTACCCGTGCTTTATTTAGTTCGCTATCTGTTTGAAATAATGGATAAGATTCGGTAACACGAACGGTGAGAAAGTGAACATATTTTCCCATTGGTTTATAGGGAATTTCTGATTGAAATAATTTAGCGTCAACGGTTTTTAAGAGTGTCATGTTTTTCTCCTGGAAATAAATTTTTAATAGCGATGAGAGCAAATTAAATGAGAGTTTGAACGAGAATCCGCATTAAGGGGTCTAAGTCATCAGGAACGCGATAGCTATCCAGTCCTTGATCGATGTGTCTATTAGTGCGATCAAGTTGGGCAAATTCCCATATTTTACCAGTAGTAACTGAACCGATAAGATGAGTTTGTTGTTGATTTTCTTGCCATTTATCTAGGGCAATTAATTCTGCAAAAAGCTGAGTCATACCATAATCCAAATCCTCTTTTTTAGCTTCGATTACCAAGAGGTTGTTTCGATTTCTTATTAGATAATCAAAGTAACCTTGTAGTTGTTCGCTGACTTTAATTTGATACTCAATTCTCACATCAGATTTAGTATAGTGAACTAAATCTAAAATTATTGGAGAAATTAATACTTCTCGGCGACTTGTCTCATTTGCTAAATCAAAGTATGGAAGGATTTCATCAAGTCGTTCTTGCAATTCTTTTAATCGATCTAGGTTCTCTTGATATTGGGGTAAACTCAAACGTTTTCGAGTAAATGTATAACCAAATTCCTGAGCAAAATCTTGAGGTGAAATGTGCATCTCAAAATATTTGCTAAAAGTATAAGACTGAGTAGGATCAATAATAGTCATAATCTAGTTTTCCTCAGTTTCAATCTCGGTAATTTCATCAGGTTCATCTTGGGGACGTGCTTTACGTTCTTCATCATCTGCTAAACGATAAAGAAATTCACAGGTATCACGAATGAGGTTTAATTGACGACCTGCTAAACGTGCGCGATCGCCTTTAAAACACTCCTCAAAAACATCCTCTACAAAATACCTTGCAAACTCTAAAACAGCTTGTCTTTCTTCCTCCCTTTTACTCATAATCCAACGTCCTTCAGCAGTAGAAGAATGTACCCGATCCATGAGTTTAAAAACCTCTGCCGCTACAGTTGAAGTTAAAACTTCTCCACCAAACATACATAAATCTGCTTTGAGAATAATATCCGCAGCAATATCAATGGGTTTTAAAACAGCATTAGCTTTAGGATTAAACCTTTTATTAGCTCGATAAAAACGGCGATAAAGTTCCGTTAAATTTTTAGGATGATTCAAGGTTGATCTTTCTTCCACAATTAATTTCTCCTGAGTAGAATCAAATTTTACATAAGGGTCAAAACAAGGGTAAAAATGATAGGTGTAAAGTTTGATTTTTTCAATCCTTGCCGTTTCAAGTTTTTGATTACGCACCCATTTATTCAGATAAGCAAAGACATGAAGTGGACTGGTTTCAAAATCCTTGGCTAATTCTGTAAATTTACCCCAATTAGCATCATAGCCAGTCTTACCTTGCTTTGCATTAACATCTAAATGGATAGCATAAGCAGCAGTTAAAACATTTAAAGGTGCAGGATATTGAATACCAGACTCTTCCCAACCTTCAAGAATATAATCAAGTCTGAATCTATCTCTTTTTACTATAGTCCGAAAAGCATGAGGCGCACTATCCAGAAATACCGTTTCTTCAAATTCTGCACCATCATTAAATGGGGGAATAGGAGACTCAGAAACCACAGTTTTCACATCTAAAATCATCGGAAAAGCGAACGCTAACCAACTCGGCATTACCCAAGATTCTGTATCAGTGCTATCCCTTCCAGGAGGTAAAGCCATGAAATAAAAAGTTAAAGGTTGATCTTCTGGATAGGAAAGTTTAAAAGTGCGATCTTTTTCACTATCTAAATTTTCATCAATTAAGAAACTATCCACACATTGATAATTTTCTTTGGTTAAATCAACCTGTAAATCTTTACTAATGAAATGATTACGGATGCTAGTATCAAAACGAGTTTGAGCAATGTTCATGTAAGCTTTTTGTAAAAACTTATTAGTTTCTGGGGTGAAATAATAAGTTGGATAAAAGTAGAGATAGCGATATTTACCATCTTCAAATCTTTTACCGACTGCTTGAGTTTGATTCATTAATATTTGTCTCAACATCATTTCTACACTAGCAATACTAGAAATATTCCGTTTAGCGTTAGAACCTCCTAACATTTGTTTATTTGTATAAACTTGAGGTGTAAATAAAACTGCTGACTCCATCTGTTCAGTGACAGTATATGCAGAATGAGAAATTGAGCAAATTAATTGTTTACCTCTGCCTGATTTTTTGGCAGCATTATAATTACTCAACTCATTGATGAAATTATCAACTTCAGTTTTGACAGATGTTGATTTATTAGTATTAGGTAACATGATAACTCTTGATACCCACAACCTTAAATCATCCCAACCATCAGGTAATTGATACTGTGCCAGAATTGGGGAAATTAAATCTGTTAAGTAATAAATTACCTGTTGACAGTTTTCGCGGACATCTTCAATACCGGGATATTTTTCCAAATATTTAGCCGCTAGATAATACCATTCATAAGGTACACCTCCCGTATTACCCTTTAATTTTTGTTCTTTTAAACTTTCATTAATGCGTTGAATTTCTCGAACTTGCGGTAAATATTCTGTTAAGTTCCAAAACTCTGCAACTTTGTGAGTTAAATCAAAATTCGGGACTTCTGGTAACTTTTTATCTTTCTTTCTCTCTATTTCAATTCTTTCAACGGTTTCTTCCCAAATTTTGCGAGTAATTAAATCACCAAATTCGGCAATTTGATCAATGCGAATATCATCATCAAATTGAAAATCATAGTCAGCAGATAAAACATTTTGTTTTTGGAACTTAACTAAATTCTCACTGCGACTTTTAGCAACAGAAGTTTTACCAGAATTGAGAATGCGTAAGGTAGCATCTAACGCAACTTGCATTAAACCGGAAGAATCAAAAAAGAGGTTGTAATATTCAGCATATTTCATGCCTTTTCCATCTCTCCCAAATCCCGTTTGTCTGAGTTTTAATTGACCAGAACAAAGGGATTTAATCTTATTAACTACCATGTCTGGTAAAATTTCTGGTGAAATAAGAGGAGCATCACGCAACGCTAGATAAATTACCCCTGTGGGTAGATATAACAAAGGTTGATAATATCTATTTTCGTCAGTATTTAAGTTAGTGTGAGCTTCAATTACTGCATTATTAACAACGTTGGTTAAAACACCTCTATTTTCGGCAATGTGATGATAGGTGAATTTCAATTTACCATCACTGAGACTGTGAAGAATTCCATTTAATGTCTGATTTTCCGCATCTTGAGGATGTTTGATAATCGAGGAAAGTAAATCAGCTAAACAAGTTAAATCAGCAAGACATATCAGGATATTATCATCAATTAATGGGTGTAAACCATACTCAGAAAGATTGAGATTTGTATCATTCCGACGCTGGGCATTATAGGCAATAAATAACAAATCATCTCGATATTCTAGCCATGCGTCTGGTTCATCAGGACTGACAAATTTATCAAGTCCTAATTCACAAACCATCACATCTATAATTTCCCGATGTTCATTTACAGATAATTTACGAATGTCTTGTTCTCTATCTTGATAAATTGCTTTATATTTATCTGGCATTTTCAGAAATAGCCGATAATCAAATTTTTCAAAATCATGGAGAATAAACCCAGCAATTAATAGTCGCCTTTCTTGTTCTTGAATAACTCTTCTTGCAGTTGTATCAAGTTTCTTTAGACGACGTTCTATTAAATTAGCTGGTAGTAACCCATTGAGTAAATGAGTATTTAGGGATTGATCACCTGCATTTCTACGATCAATTTTTTTCGGTTCTTTTAATTTTTGATTTCTTCCTAAATTGTTTTGATGATAATTTTCTATTTCTTCTTGTTTCTTTTTATCGAGGTAATCAAAAAATTTACCACCTTTGGCTGTGACTCCAACCGCTACCCGTAAAAGATTAGGTAAAACGTAATCACTAAATTCTTGCATGATTAAATCATCATGATTTTCTGATTTAATTGCATTTTGCAGTAACTTGAGTGTGAGTATTGCTGCTGATTTTGTTTCAACTTTTAGATTAGATGTATATTCAAAATCAGAATCATCCCCAGACATCCAATCATCATCTGATAATTCAGGGTTTGAATCATCAGTTATTTCTACTTCTAAAAGTGATAATTGTTGATGATCATTTAATTTTTTACTTTTTTTAGCCATTGTTTTATTCCAAGAAAATTAAGTAAGAGTTAAGTTGTCTGACATAAAGTGGATATTGCTTTAAAGCAAAACGCATTGCCATAAAAACTTGATTTGGATCTATATCATAATATTCATAAACGAGGTGTTTTATTAGTCCTGTTGATGGTGTTAATTCTTGTGCTAATTCTGGTGTGATGACTTCATATTGAGCAAGCTCTATGAATGAATCAAAGTTAGTAGTATGATTTCCAGGATTTAGTTTTGATAAGATGTGATGATTAATATCTATTGCGGTTTGAGTTATTAGGTGTAAAAGTCTTTCTGCAAGAAGTTGTTGAGAATAATCAGCTAAGAAATCATCAAGACTAATCAAACCAAGTTTTTCTAATGTCTGGTAATATTTGGTTATTAACTTTATTTGATTCACAATTAAATCATTGTTATTCATGTTTTAAGACTGAATTTTTATTCAAATCCTTCTAGCAATTTAGCAACTTGTTCTGGATCTGGAAGTTGATTTTTTAGTTCTTGTGGTAATTTAGAAACTATTTGGTAAGTTGCCACACCAATTGGTTTATTAGATTCCTTGAGTGCATATTCAACAATAGTTCTCTGTTTGGATTTACAAAGAATAATACCAATAGAAGGATTTTCCTCTGGTAGTTTTACTGTGTTATCTAAAACAGCTAAATAAAACTGCATTTTGCCCACATATTCAGGTAAAAATTTACCAATTTTTAATTCTATTGCTACCAAACACTTTAAACGCCGATGATATAATAGGATATCTATAAAATATTCTTCATCATCAACTTCTAGGCGATATTGACTACCAATAAAGGCAAATATACCACCCATCTCTTGCAGGAATGGTTGAACTTTTGCTAAAATTGACTCTTCTAGCTGTCGTTCGCTGTGTTCATCTGCTAATTCTAAAAAATCAAAGGTATATTCATCCTTAACGGCAAGTTTTAATTGATTACGTATCTCTACTGAAATATTTTGATCAAAGTTAGTTTGATTTAACAGAGTTTTTTCATAAGTTTGATTTTCAATTTGGTGAATTAAAACATTTTTTGTCCAGCCAAATTTTCGAGTCATTCTAATATAAAACTCTCGTTCTAAGTCATCTTTACACTTTTCTAAAATGACTATATTATGAGTCCATCCAATTTCTGTAACCATTGGTTGCAGTTTTTCATTTTGGCTATATGTGACGTAAAAATTTCGCATATTCCAGATATTGCGAGCAGAAAAACCACTAATACCAGGAAACTCTGTTTGTAAGTCTTTTGCTAATTGTTCTACTACTGATTTACCCCAAATAGCATCCTGTTGTTTGATGACAATCATCTGCCCAATATCCCAATACAAGTTAATCATTTCCCGATTAACTGCCTTTAATGCTTTATACTGGGCGGAACGAATCCTTTGTTGTACTTCCATAAGTAGATGTGTGTATTCGTCAGAAATGGAATTACTCATAATGACAATATTTCAATCTTTCCAGTCAAAATTATTTTTTTCTTCTAGTTCCTGATTTCTACCAATTAGATAATCAAATTGATGAATTTTTCTAAAGAATAAGTCCATTGATTCCTCCATTTCTTCAATTCGACGGTCATGGTCTGAAATGCGATTATCTTGAATGAGGTTATGATGTTGCTGCGCTTTAATTCGATCAATTAGATCATTGATGACATAACGCAATTGGTCTAAGGGGTCAGGGTTATGGCTTTGCATCTAAGTTTGTCCTGCTTTAAAGGATTACTTAGAGCCTAGCATAGTCTTTTTATTTAGACCAGTAAATTTTAGTTAAAAAATTTTTTTAACAAAATATCAGTGAATAATGATTCTGTAACCATAAATAAAATAAATCAATTTTTCATGCTATCCTTAGTTGGTAGGGTCTTAAAATCAATAATCCCTTCTTAGGGATTGAAACACAGACTCATCATTCACTGATGCTGACTCTACCCTGCTTACAAAAGCAGCGAAACCCTATTAGGGATATCAACACTACGCTATCCATATCTCATCCCCTTTACTCTTAAACCAATGTGTCAAGGTGTCTAGCAACAGTGCAGATTGCCCAAAGGCGATACAGTATGGAGGTGTATTATCCAAAACACTATACTGATCACTAATAGGATAAATCTGAAAGTGCATGGGTAATCTTCCTTGCTGACGTACTCTCTCCACAGGAAAAGGCAATACATAACTAACTAATGCCTGTTTTTTCAATTGTTTGTTAATTTCACTAATCCAATAATTCGCAGGTTGCCAAACTTGAATATCTAATAATACCTGCACATCCCAAGTATCAGCAAAAGGTTTCAAATCTTCAGGATAAGTAAATTTCCAATCTAGTCTTTCTTCACGATAGCGAATTAATTTCATAAACCCTAGACATTCTTTAAATCTACCTTTGGGAATGGCTGTATCGGTGCTTTTTGAAATTTCTTTGCGCCGACGTTCAAATTCTGTAGCTGTCATTGGTTCAATTTCTAAGTTGCTGAGAATACCAGGTAAATCGTAGGTTTTGAATTTATCAGTTTCATTTTGTTCTGTAGTGTCATAAATTCCGCACAGTAAAGGACTTTTACCGCGAAAACTCACAGCTTCTTCTAAAATAGGATTTCCTTTATCTTTTCCTGAAAGTTCGTGCCATTTTTCTTCCCATTCTTTACTACGGACAAACGCGGCTTTAAGATTGGCTTTTCTTTTGTCAGTGCCAAAAACTATCTCACAATCTTTCTTGAGTGCTTCCTGACTTCCTGCTGCATATTGTTGTTTAATATTAGGATGTCCCAACTGTCGCACCAGTCGCATAGATTGAACAACTCCCCACTTAAAGTAATAACCTGTAAAATCATTGATTTTGCGGTATTTATCTCTAATTTGATTGTGAAAAAATGGACGTTCATAAACTTCACCTACTTTTAAAGGTGGTGTTTCATCATCCTGATTTTTTTCAAAAAGCCTTTTCACTAAAAAATCTGGGACAAGTGCATAAGCAGTAAAGTGATGAAAATTAATTTGCTTTCCATCCTTTTCATAACTATCATGTCTTCCTAGTCTACCTAAACGCTGGATAAAATTTCCTGCATCTGCTGATTCAAAAAACAAGAAATTGATTTTGAAATCTACACCAACATCAATAGTGCTTGTTCCTAAAACCAAGTCAGCATCAAGAGATTCTTCTTTAGTTTTCTTCCCAGATAAACCTGTGTTTTCTTTAACTGTAAAATTATAAGGTTCGAGAAAAGTTGTAAAAAACTCTGTTAACCGTTTTACAGCAGCAATGGAATTGAGAATAATTGCGCCTTTGTTACCTGGGTGAATTTGTAAATGATTTAAAATTAATTCTGCATTATCTTTGAGCCAAGTTTCCGAAGATTTAGATGTAGATTCTAAACTAATAAACTGTAATGATATTTCCCCTACTACTTTTCGCCAACCTTGGGTTTTTAGCTGCTGAGATTCATCAATACTATTGGGGAAGTAATATTTCTTATTTTCCAATGGGTTAATTTCATGAACACGAAAGTCTGCTGATTTAAGTCTTTCGATTAATTGCGGATTTGGTGTAGCAGAAAGAAATAAAAACTTTTTCTTTCTGTTAGTACGACGAATCAACAGCATTGTGTTAATTACGCTGGCAATTTGTGGGGCTTGGAATACATGAAATTCATCAAATATGATAACATGAAACCGTTTATCTATTCTATTCCAAAGTTTATCTGGATTATCTTTGTAAAGTAAATATGCCCCATAATGAAGATAGTGAAAAATATCAGGGTTAGTTAGTAAAATTTCAGACTGTGCAGCGCGAGTTTCTAACGCTACTCCTTTTTTTAAGTTTTCTTCTTCAGCATAAATTTCTAATTCTTGTCCACTTAAACGATTAACACGGGGTTCATGTTCAGGGTTAAATTTATCAATATATCCCCTAATTTGTTTTTCTTGATCTCTAGCAAGTTCATTTGTAGGATATAGTCCTAAAACTGGAGAATGTTTTTGTAAAATGTCTAGATATCCGGCTAAACTTTTACCATCACCTGTCATCGCAGTGTTGAAAACTACTTCAATATTTGGATCGCGTAATGCTTTTAAAGTTTCTAATTGATGCCAAGATAAAGACCAATTTTCAGGCAGTTTTACCCCATCAGGAGTGGGGACTGTTTGGGAATAAACAGCTTTGAGTTGAATACTGTAGTTTTCTGACATACCCTTAATAACTGTTTTGAATTTCTGCAACCATTGGTTGCAGTTTTTGTGTTGTAATTAAAAACTGTCCGTAACTCGTTGTTAAAATCTATAATGACACCGAAAATAAAAGTTGACAAGAGATATTCGTGTAAAAGTGTCCGTACAAAATGAGTAGAAAAGGCAGGGGAAACGCATCTAAATTATCTTGACAGAATACTATATTAGTGCATCAATATGGGAAAATATCTAACTTCATTCAAAATCTGATAAATTCCTTTATTAAAATTATAAAAATTTCATAAATTTAGAGTAATTATTTATTTTTAATGATGGATTTATTTTGTTCAGTTCTATATATTAATATCTATATTTTTTGGCATCAAAAATATAGATTCTATTGTAGAATCAACAGAAAAATAAATTGGTTATATTTATATTTGTCTATATTTTCTGATTTTTATCAGATACATTCTAAAATCTTCTCTAAATATTCATCATCCCATCCTGCACAAAACTGCTTACTTTTAGTTCCTAGTTTTTGGCTTTTTTCTTTTCCTAAAAGATTAACTGCTATATGACGAATAACTGCAAAGTTTTGTGGTGCATTATCCTTTCTTATCCGACAATCATCTTCTCTAAAAGCTACATCTAAAACCCAGTGTAATGAATTCTCTATACCCCAATGAGTGCGGACTGATTCTCCTAGTAATTTCGCATTATTTGTCAAACTACTTATATAATAGCCTGTCTCAACCTTCGTTTTTCCATTAACTTTTCGTATATATTCTACCATTCCTACACTTTGAAGATTTACCCATTTCTTATCAGTATCTATTCTTTCTTCTATGTCTGATAACATGAGATAATGACGAATCTCTTCTCTTCCATGTTTGTCTTCTTTTGTATGAAATTCACTATATTTGAATCCCTCAAACCCTTTAGATATAGCTTCTTTGAAGATTTCTTCTACATTCTTATATAAATTACCTTGATTCTTTTTGAGTGCGATAATATATTCGCCTGATTTTTCTGCAATTGATTTTACTATCTCTTTTTGACACCCCATCGCATCAATCGTTACTAAACATCCGGCTATATCTAATACTTTAATTAATTCCGGTATGGCTGTTATTTCATTTGACTTTTCTTCTACTTTACATTGTCCTAATACTAATTTATTACTAGTTGCCCATGCACTTACCATGTGAATCGCACCTTTATCCTTTCCTTTATCATATGAATGCCTTAATGTTTTCCCATCTATTGCTATGACTTCTCCTTCTGTAATTTTATTGATAGATTTTATCCAACTCAAAAAACAATTCTGAAATTGTTGCGGATCTATTCTCGCAAATACTCTGGCGAATGTATCATGAGATGGAATCCCGTTTGGAAGTTCTAAAAATTGTTTTAGCCATTTTTCTTTCTTTTTTCCATAAGCCTCCATCAATACCCAACTATCTACTCCACAGATCACTGCACAAATCGCAATGGTTACTATATCTATTAATTTATGCCTTTTTGTTCTCTCAACTCTTTTATCTTCTAAATCTTTAAAGTGATCTACTATTGTGATTTTTGGTGGTAGCTTCATTTTGTGAATTTTGTCTCTTTAGTTTTATTGAGAATACCACTTCAACTCATTTTATTGATTCTTATAGAAACGAATTTACCATCAAATTTTCTTCATACTCATTTATTGGCTTGATATTAACATGGTAATACTGCCCTTTTTATCTATTCATAGAAGTTACATTTTGTCAAAAAAAATTAGATGCGTTTCCCCTGGGTAAAAACTGAATATCAACTACTGCTTTATAAAGTTTTTCTTGATTGCGAGCAGCAATAACTACATTCACACCTTCACTATATAAAGCTTTAGCTGTAGCTAACCCAATTCCTGCACTACCACCTGTAACAATTGCTGTTTTACCTGACAGATTTAGTTCTAAACTCATAGAAATTGCACCTTTGATAAATTTACAAACAAAATAATCACAGAAAACCTAAATTTGCTTAACTGCAAAATTTTCTACGAGAAATTGCTTGAGATGTGGCTGTTCTAAATTAATGCCCAATTCATTAGCTTTTTGAGCAATTTGTTCATAAGTTAAACCTGCTTGAATTGCTTCTGCAATTAAGGCTATTCCTCCCGCTCTTGCACCACCAGCACAGTGAATTAAAATTGGTTTAGACAAATTCTCAACAGCTTTAATTGCTTCTGCTGTTAATTCTTGATTTGGTGCTTGAGAATTTAAGGGAATATTTGCATATTCTAATCCTACAATTTGTGCTTCTTGCTTTTCATCATGGAAAAAACCATTTTCATCAGAAGAACGTAAATTTAAAACTGATTTAAAACCTCCTATTGCCAATTGTTTTAATTCCTTGGATGAAATTTGTCCAGCGATACTCAAATCATCATTAACCTTTTTTAAATCAGTCATTTCGATTCCTCTTTGAATGAAATAAAATTAATAAATAGATGCTAAAACCTTATCTGCGGCGGCTCGTAATGCAGTTGCAGCACCAGCACTCATATCTCGTGGCGCACAAATTCTATTTCTCACATAAGCCAGTGTAATAGCCCCTGTAGCCGCGATAATGGGATCTATACTTTCTTTTCCACCAGTTCTTCCTCCTAGTAATAGTTCGTTATTACCATTAAGGAGATAATCAGCTAATAGTCTGAGGTGAAAATCAACAACTTCTTTAATTATCGAGATATCACCTAAAGATTGAACTCCAGAATTTTTGAGAATATCGCCAATAGCAGTTTCTCGATTATCACTCAATCTTTCTGCCGCTTCTGCCCGATATTCAATAAATTCAGCATCAGCTAAGTCTAAAGGTGAGGGATTACCAATAGGTTCTACACCAAATCTGCGCCGTAAAAGTAAATTATTAGTAATATTGTCTGATTTAACTCTGTTATAAGCAGGACGTTTTTTAAGTGCTGCAAACCAAACATTGATGAGAGGAAAACGAGGATTTCCTTTGATGTGATATCCTCTATATACTGGTAAATTAGCCGCCAATCTATCTAAATGGGGACTATACATAATATCTACCAGGCTAAATGTTGATAAAAAATAGGGTTTTGGATATCTCCCTAAAATTTTTTCAATTTCATCTAATTTAGCTTCAAATTCTGCTTGTAAATTTGCTAATTCTTTGGCATCTTCTGGAGGTTGTCTCAAGAATTTATAGGCAATATCTCGAAAACCATTGGTTTCTGCATCTTCAACCCATTGTCTGGCCAGAGCATTTTCTTCTGGATCTTCTGGTAACAACGTTTCGCCAAAGTGTTCTTCCAATTCTAAAAGAATGTCTTTTGATTCATAAACGAATTTGCCCTCAATATTTGCTGCGGGGACAAGGGTTGTTGGTACTAAATCTGTGTACCATTTCGGTTTATTACTCAGATCAATAAATTCTGTTTCAAAGGGAATTTGTTTTTCTTCTAACGCAAACCAAACTCTTTCACAAAAAGGACACCAAGAGTTACTATCTCTATATAACAATACCGGCGGTTTTCTCTCCGGGGGAAGTTTATATAAACTGCTGGAAATAGGAGCAGTAGAAGGTGCTTGTCCTGGTCTTTTGACTCGACGGGCGGGGGTATTTTGTCGAGCGCTTTCTAATAATTGATCCCAATTAGATATGGTAGTGCTTGTAATGGACATTTGTTACCTCGCTTTATTTGGAACGCCAGAGAATACAAATAGTTGTTCTTCTTTGGGTGTAGGTAAATTTTCACCTAAATAACGATGAATCCCTACTCCCATATCTCCTGTTGCTGTGATTTTAAAGTTAACTTCTGCAAATCCAAAATTACGGAAGTATTTACGCACGGTTTCTGAATAAGCAATACCGTTAGAATGTCCACGAGTCCAGAGAACAAAAGCACCTTTTTTACTCAGAAAACTCAAATTTCCTAATAAACGATTGAGTTCATTTTCATCAGCTAAATTGCCAAAAATACCACAAACAATCACAATATCTGCTGGTACTGCTCCTATATAGTTATCAGCAGCAGTTGCATCACCATTGATAAACTCAATTTGTTTTGTTAGACTTAATGATTCTATTGTTTCGCGCCCATGTTTAACTAACTGGGGATTGATTTCTACTAATCTTGCATATACATCTTTAGCGCGAGGATGATTTGCTAATGTTCCTAATAAGTCTCGTCCATCACCAGCGCAAGCACTAACTACTCGAATAGTACCAGTTGGGGAGTTATCCAAACTATAGGAAATATATTCCTGCACGATTTCTAGCCGTTGCTGTAATTTGGGTTCAGTGTTGTAAAGATCGTGCCATTCTAACCAATCTTTTGCCATAAAAGAAGATTCCCGATTGCTAAAAATTCAGATTCTCAACAGTGTCTTTCATCACTATAACATAAAATACGGTATGTCTATCAAAAACCGTAGATTAAATATAAACACAGACTACCATATCAATTTGGGGAAAATCAAGTAGTTAGATAATTATTTATCTAGTAATGCAAAAGATGATTAAGTTGCTTCAATTGACTAACTTGCAATAAATCTACATTTCCACCACTGATAATTACGCCAATTCTCGCACCCGGCGCTTTAACTACACCTTCTAATAATGCTGTTGCGGCTATAACTCCAGTGGGTTCAACAACGATTTTTAAGCGTTCCCAAATAAAAAACATGGTGCGAATTATACCTGCTTCCGATACAGTCACCATATCATCTACGTATTCTAGGACAAGGGGAAAGGTGATTTTACCTAAACTGGGAGTTCTGACACCATCAGCAATGGTCTGGGGATTGTGGACAGTTTGCAGGGTTTTGGTATAAAAGGAACGAGTAGCATCATCGGCTAATTCGGGTTCTACACCGATTATTTGACAATTAGGTAAAACCGCTTTTGTCGCAACTGCACAACCAGAAATTAATCCACCACCACCACAACATACTAATAAGTAATCTAGTTGTCCCACTTCCTGAATTAGTTCTAATGCAGTTGTACCTTGTCCAGCAATTATATGACGATGATCATAGGGGGGAATTAAAGTTAATTGGCGTTCTGCTGCGAGATTTTTGGTTAATTCTTCCCGGTTAGTTGTGTCAGGGCTGTATAAAATGACTTCTGCACCATAACCGCGAGTAGCAGTTTGTTTGACTATTGGTGCATTATCAGGCATAACTACAACTGTGGGAATATTGAGTAATTTTCCGGCTAAAGCGATCGCTTGTCCATGATTTCCTGAAGAATAGGTAATAACGCCTTTTATTTTTTGCTGGGCTGATAGTTGAACTAAAGCATTATAAGCGCCACGAAACTTAAATGCTCCTGTCCGTTGAAAATTTTCGCATTTAAAAAATACTTGGCTTTTAGTCAGTTTATTGAAAGTATTAGAAGTAATTACTGGTGTTTGATGGGCAATACCCAAAAGCCGTTTTTGCGCTGCTTCTACATCAGTAATAGTAACAGAATCAGATAATAACATTTTTTTTCATAAAGTAACTCTCACTATCATTAATAAGTAAGTGGGCGTTAAAAAATATAATACAAACCTAACCCCCCACCCCCCTTCCCTACCAGGGAAGGGGGAGTCAAAGTCTCTCCAGTATCAAGATTTATTCCTTTTCCCTCTCCTTGTAGGAGAGGGTTAGGGAGAGGTTTTATATTTAATTGTGTCAAGCTACTTATTAAGTGAGGTGAGAATCTCGCTTTGTATTTTTTACAAAATCTGGTTAAGGTGCTGGATTAGGATAACGAGTATGAATTGCATCTATTTCTGCGAAAATCTCTTGATCTAAAACCACATTGACACTATCTATATTTTCCTGCAATTGTGCCAAAGTTGTTGCGCCAATAATTGTGCTTTTCACAAACCAGCGACTTTTAACAAATGCGATCGCTAATTGAGCAGGTGACAGATTATACTTTTTAGCAACCTCCACATAAGCCTTCACCGCTTCTTGGACATTGGGTTTTAAATACCGTTGTCCAAAACCTGAAAATAGAGTTATTCTCGTATTTTCTAATTGTTGATTTTCGATATACTTACCAGTCAAAAACCCAAAACCCAGCGGACTATAGGCCAGCAAACCCACACCTGTATAACGAGAAACTTCAGCTAAACCTGATTCAAAATTACGATTTAATAAATTGTAAGCATTTTGAGTTGTCAAAACTTTAGGTAATCCCAAATCATTAGCAATGCGAACAAACTCGCTCACCCCCCAAGGCGTTTCATTACTTAAACCCAAATAGCGAATCTTCCCCGCTTTAATCACATCAGCAAAAGCCTGTAACTGTTCCACAATAGGCACAGTTTCCCTTTCTGATTCTGGATTATAACTTGTTTGTCCAAATGTCGGAACATAACGATCAGGCCAATGAATTTGATACAAATCTACATAATCAGTTTGTAATCTCTGCAAACTATCATTTACTGCCTGTGTAATATTATCACGGTCAACTTTATTATTTCCACCCCTCAACCAAGAAAAAGGACGACCCGGACCAGCAATCTTAGTAGCTACAATTAATTTATCTCGTTGCTGTTTCTTCAACCATTCACCAATATAAGCCTCAGTTTTCCCTTGGGTTTCACCACGAGGAGGGACGGGATACATTTCTGCCGCATCTAAGAAATTTATCCCTTGGGTAACAGCATAGTCAAGTTGCTCATGTGCATCCTCAATAGTATTTTGATGCCCATAGGTCATAGTTCCCAAGCAAATTTCTGAAACATTGAGGTCGCTTGCACCAAGTTGATTGTATTTCATAATGTTTAAATGATTCTCCTGATTCCATTTTGCTACAAAAACTAAAAATATCACTATTTCATCAAACTACACTAAATCTACTGATTTAACGGAGTTAACACCTGAAAAAGCATACTATCATACAAATTTTAGATATACAACCCTTTGTAGCAATTAATTTAAAATTATAAAAAATGTATCCACCAATACTCAAATTCTAGATTTTTTGTGAAATACTGCTATCTATCACAGATTAACTACAGTAACTTGACCAAATTACCGGATTATCTAATATAGGGTAATTTAGTTGCTACTATAGGCTTTCCTGTCACTAGGAATACAAAACCAGTCTCAGTAGACCTATTACCGAAAATTTCTATCTGAGAAGTTCCTTGATCTTTCCTATGCTAAGTCCGAAATTATTGATGATTTCGTACTGCCTTAAATTTTGTGTGTGTGAGGTTATCAAAATGAAAAAAACTGCTTGTAATTTATTGCTAACTTTCCCAATGTCTGTATTCCTATTAGTCTTAGCAGCTAGTACAAAAACTTCTGCTAGTGAAATAAGAGGAGAAAATGAAACAACAAACAAAGAGACTTTATCACCAGTCAACATCAATACTCCTGACTTTAACAAAATTACTCAAATAATTGCCCAAAAAGAACCTTCCTCTTTATCAGATGAATCACAAGTTACATCTGTATCCCAGCTTTCAGATGTCCAACCCTCTGACTGGGCTTATGAGGCCTTAAAATCTCTTATAGAACGTTATAACTGCTTAGTAGGTTCTGATACTAAATATCGTGGTAATCGAGCCTTGACTCGCTATGAATTTGCCGCAGGGTTAAATGCTTGTTTAGATCAAGTCAATAAACTTATTGCTGCATCTACATCTGATTTAGCTCTAAAAGCAGATTTGGAAAGCATACAACGACTAACTGAAGAATTTAATACCGAACTTACTGTATTACGCGGAAGATTACAGACAATAGAAGCACGAACCACAGAATTAGAAGGTAATCAATTTTCAACAACAACCAAACTCACAGGTCAAGTTCAGTTCGTTCTGGGCGGAGTCCTCGCTGGTAACAACGTTGTCACCAAAAAACCCGCACCTCGTACCATCACCTTTCAAGATGCAGTTCAATTAGTCTTAAATACCAGTTTTACTGGGAAAGACCAACTGCGACTAGTCCTCTCAGGTGGAAATATTGAGTCATTAGGACAAGTTAGATCTGGGGTTCTTGGAACATTTGATGGTAGAACTGCCGATAATCGCGTTCCTAGCCTTCAACCCAATCAGATTCGTGTTGGTGGTATCCGTTATCGTTTTCCCATTGGTAAAAAGACACAATTTAACATTTTTGCTCAGTCAGATGGAGCTAATGAAATTGGTTTAAGTGGTCCAACCAACCCCTTTGAAGGCTCTTTCAGTAATGGGATAACACGATTTTCCCGACGGAATATGGTCTATAACTATGGAGATTCAGGTCCAGGAATCGCTATCCTCCATGATCTCAGCAAGCAGTGGCAATTAGGGGCATCATACAGTGCGCCTAATGGTGACAATCCCACAGCTAATAATGGCTTATTTGCAGGTAGGTATGTCGCCTTTGGACAAGTAACATACTTTAGCCCCAAGAAAAATTTCCGAGTTGGCTTAAGTTACGCTAACACCTACAGTCCACCAAATGCGATAGGTCTAGGTGGCACCAATTTTGGACCTGCCGCTGGTAGTAACTTAGCAAACAGTACCGTAGCTGGTGCGGGAACTGTGGGAAATCTTTACGGATTGGGTGCATTGTATAAACTTAGTCCCAAATTAACAGCTAATACTTATGTAGGCTATTCAGCCCATCGTTATTTAGGAAATGGAGATGGTAAAGCATTGAACTGGGGCGCAGGACTAACATTTCCCGACTTAGGGAAAAAAGGTAGCTTAGGAGCTATTTTTGTCGGTCGAGCCCCAACTTTAACTGAATTGAGTAAAAATGTAGATTTGGGAGCAGGTAAGGGTCAAGCCGACAAAGATACCTCTCTGCACGTTGAGGGATGGTATCAATATAAACTTACTAACAATATTGAAGTTACACCTGGATTTATTTGGGTGACAGCACCCAATTCAGATACTACTAATCCTGCTAGTATAGTGGGTTGGCTACGTACCACCTTCAGATTTTAACACATAAATCAGGATTTGAGGATTTGCAGGATTTCGTATTTATTAAAAGTCTTTCATCCTGTTAATCCTTAAATCCTGGACATCCTGATTCTGACATTTTCATCCTGTCAATCCTTAAATCGTGGACATCCTGATTCTGACATTTTCATAATCATTTTTTTGCAAGTTATGACTAACCAAACTGAGTTACTGAATCATCGTTATGGTCATAGTAACTTCAATCCAGATATTCCCTGGAGTGACACCTTAGCAACTCTGTTATCCCATCGTTCAATTCGTGCTTATTTACCTGATGCCTTACCCCCAGGAACTTTAGAAGTTTTAATTGCTGCTGCTCAATCTGCTTCTACTTCTTCCAATCTCCAAACCTGGAGTGTAGTAGCAGTGGAAGATGCAAATCGCAAAGAAGAATTATCAAAACTAACTAATAATCAAGCACATATTCGCCAATCTCCTTTATTTTTAGTGTGGTTAGCCGATTTAGCCAGACTCACTCACATTGCCGAAAATCGCGGACTACCTCATGAAGGTTTAGATTATTTGGAAATGTTTTTGATGGCGGCCATAGATGCCGCATTAGCAGCACAAAATGCGGTAGTGGCAGCAGAATCTATCGGGTTGGGAACTGTGTATATCGGTGCATTACGAAATAAACCAGAAGAGGTAGCGCAGATATTGAATTTACCTCCTCATGTAGTTGCTGTTTTTGGTTTGTGTGTTGGTTATGCTGATCCCATTGTGAATGTGGCAATTAAACCACGTTTATCTCAATCAGTGGTGTTACATCGAGAAACATATCAACTTGCCCAACAAGAACAAGGAATATCAGAATATAACCAAATCATGGCAAATTTTTACAATTCACAACACATGAATATTCCTGGTGATTGGTCAGAACATTCTAGCAAAAGGGTAGCATCGACTGAATCTTTATCTGGTCGGCATAGATTAAAGGAAATTTTGAATAATTTGGGTTTTAAATTACAATAATTAAGTTTTGTAACAAGAATATAAATCGCAAAAATTTGTTAACTAATAGTCAAAAATAAATTTTTCTTATTGTTTGATGTCAGCAATTAATATATTAATTGCCAAATTTTCTGTGAAATAAATCCTCATAAACAAGTGGGGATTTTTTTATGGATATTTTTCATAAAATTCTTCTCAAAGATACTTGCATTTTTTATCTAGTTATGCCACACTAGATTAAAGCTACGGTATTCCGACCAATTTACAGTAGATTATACCTGGGAAAAACAGATTGGCAAAACAAGCATATTGGTAGTCATGCCAGATGCTTGTTTACTAAAACCTTCTGCCCGGAGAGATTCAAGTAAATAAAAGCGAGTAATTTCTGTCAATCTTAAAATTTCCTCAAGCCGGAAAATAAATATATTAATTTTCTCATGATTTCGGCTCAGAAAAATCCTACACAAGCATTGTCTATTTTTATTTGACAGATTTACTCCAAATAACCAATCAAACATCCACAATTAAGAGGTTTTGATCATGACTAATAAAGTAAAAGGAATGCAATTAAATCTTGAAGGACTGAGAAAGTCTTTTGGAAATAAAACTGTTTTAGAAGGAATTGATTTAGAAATTCAGCCTGGGGAATTTGTGGCTATTGTTGGTCGCAGTGGCTGCGGTAAAAGTACAATGTTGCGTCTAGTTGCTGGGTTAGATGCTCCCAGTGGCGGCGATGTTTTGTTAAATGGCAAATATTCTGATAAACCCATTAATCCCGCTATCCGCATGATGTTTCAAGACGCTCGTTTGTTACCTTGGCAACGAGTATTGGCAAATGTAGAGTTAGGTTTAATCGGTACTAATTCCAAAGTTTATGCTAAACAAACGGCTTTACAAGTGCTGCGTGAAGTAGGATTAGAAGACCGCGCCCATGAATGGCCTTTCGTCCTTTCTGGTGGACAACGACAACGGGTAGCTTTAGCAAGAGCCTTAGCCAGTAAACCTTCTCTATTACTACTAGATGAACCTTTGGGAGCATTAGATGCTTTAACTAGAATTGAAATGCAGCAATTATTAGAACGTTTGTGGCAGGAACAAGGATTTACATCACTATTAATTACCCATGATGTGGAAGAAGCTGTGGTATTAGCAGACAGAGTAATTTTGATTGAAAATGGTCAAATTAGTCTGAATGTGAAAATTGATCTGCCCCGTCCACGGGCTAGAGGAGATGCAAAGTTTGCGAAGCTCGTAGAGAGAATTTTAGATAGAGTTATGGGTAAACAAGAATCACTACAAACTGGATCTTCATCATCGTCTTCTTATTATTTATTGAATTCTGTATCTGCTTAAATGCCATTACTAGAAACTGTTTGGAGCAAAAATTATGACTATCGCCATAGAAAGTCTGCAAAAAGTCAAATCTGCACAGATAGGCGTTTAAGTAGTCCGCCCACGGTGTTATCTAGACTATCCTCTGATCAACACCGAAGTTCATACCCAGAAATTTCCCAGCGCCTTCTAAGATTATTTAGATTTAGTAGGTGATACTGGTGAAAAGTGAGAACACCAATTTTTCTCAACTTCTCTTTCCTAATCTTAGGATTTAAAGACTCTTGGTATTTGACATATAACTGATATTCTCTACATGGCTTATCAAGCATTACTGTCAGTTATTTTTAGGTTTCCTCATGCCGTGTTGAGGTAGATTATTTTTTCTACCTCACTTTCTTAAATATTTAACAAAACTAGAAAATGTTTCAAAAAAAGGGGAATTCAACCATGCTGAATTGGGAAAGTAAATTGAAATCATGGAAAAACAAACAGATCACTCGTCATTCTGTTTTATCCACTTTTACCTCTAGTTTAGTCCTATCTGCTGCGTTATTCACTTGGAATACACCCCATAATAGCGCTCAACAGCAAGCAATTTCATCTACTGGCAGTGCAACTAACACAAATAGTAAGCTAATTGCTAGTAATAACAAAAAAGTAGTCCGAATAGTTCGTTCTAAACAACTTACAGCCCTCGCAGTTTTAGAAAAGAAAGGCATTTTAGAAAAACGATTAGGAGCTTTAGGCTATAAAGTTGAATGGCCTGAATTTGCTGCCGGACCACAACAGTTAGAAGCTTTGAATGCAAATGGACTTGATATTGCATCTACAGCCGAATCACCTCCAGTTTTCTCTCAAGCAGCCGGAGTTCCTCTCGTATATTTAGCAGCTAACTCCTCTGATGGTAGGGCAGTTTCACTGCTAGTTCCTCCCAATTCACCTGTTAAGCGGTTCAAGGATTTGAAAGGCAAAAAAGTTGCTTTCCAAAAAGCATCTATTGGACATTACCTCACAGTTAGAGCGGCGGAAAAAGAAGGTTTAAAACTCGCTGATGTAACTTCAGTTTTTTTAGCACCTCCAGATGCTAACGCTGCCTTTAGCCAAGGTAAGGTAGATGCTTGGTTTATTTGGGAGCCATTTGTCACCAGAAATGTGAAAAATAAAGTGGGTCGCGTTTTATTAGATGGTGGTAATGGTTTAAAAGATACTAACAATTTTTATTCCACCAATCGCAAATTCTATCAAGAAAATCCTCAAGTAATTAAAATCTTTTTGGAAGAATTACAAAAAGCACAGGTTTGGTCTAAAAAGAATCCCAAGGAAATTGCTCAGTTACTAAGTAGCGCGACTCAACTTGATGCACCAACGTTAGAAAAAATGCACAACAAATATGATTTTGCCTTAGTGCCAATTAACGAGAAAGTGATAAAAAAACAACAGGAAGTTGCAGACAAATGGTATAGTTTGGGGCTTATACCTAAGAAAGTAAATGTTAGAGATGGGTTTTTAACTCCTCAACAATATGCTGCAATTACTCCGAAGGAAGTGCTTGCTAAGAAATAGAAATTTATAATAGTTTTAGGCTCTCTTTATTTTCGGGAGAAAGTAAAAAGAAGTAAAACTTAAATTGATTTTTGACAAAACTATGAAACTTGAATGAATTTGATTTTTAACTATGCCAACACTTACTTTAACTAATTTCCAAATTACTCCTCTTGATGCTCCATTAGGAGCAGTTATTACTGAACTAGATGCTAGTAAAAAAGTTCTACCTGAAGTTATTTTAGAATTAAAACAAGCACTTAGAGATTATCATATTCTCATTTTCAAAAATCAACATCTTAATGATGAGGAATTTTTGAACTTTAGCTTTAATTTTGGTTCATTATTTGTCCCACCAGATGATGTTCCAGTTCTCGCTTCTCAGCCAGGAGTAACACCAGTTATAATTCCCGTTTCTAATGTTGATGGTGGTTACACAGGTACAGGTGAATTAGCGTTTCATTCTGATCATAAATGGACACCCTATCCTTCTAGTGGTTCTCTACTTTATGCTTTAGAAGTACCATCTGAAGGTGGAGATACTTCTTGGTTAAATCTCAATTTGGCTTATGAAACTTTGGATAAATCAACCAAACAACGAATTGCAGATTTACGGTTGATTACTTATAATCCATTTTTAAATAAGCCAGGAGAACCTCGCCAAAAATATCGTGAAAATAAGAATATTCCTCTCATTAGTCCCGTCTTTCCCCACCCGTTGGTGAGAACACATCCAGAGAGTGGTAAGAAGATTTTGTATTTAGATTACACCACAGAAGTTGAAGTTGTTGGTTTAGAACCCCAAGAAGGTAAAGAATTAATTGAACAGTTGAGAAATCATCTTCATCAGCCTAAATTTTATTATCAACATCAATGGTCTGTTGGCGATATTGTCTACTGGGATAATCAATCTACATTACATTATCGTCAAGCTTTTGATCCCAATCAACGTCGGGTTATGAAACGGATTAGTTTAGCGGGTAGTCGCCCATTTTAGGTTTTGTAGTCAAACAGTAATAAAACAATTTGAATTGAAATTAAGTGAGGAGACATAATTATGAACTTTAAGTTACCACGACGCACAGTTTTACAGAAATTCTTTCAATACTCAGCATTAGCCTTAGCTCTTGTTTCTGCTCCTATTGCGACTAGTATAGTACAAGCTCAAAATGCTACTAACAAAACAGGTATCAAGACAAAAGTAGTCCGACTTGCTTATCAAACATCTGGTGATATTGTGAAAATCAAAGGAGTGGTAGATAAGCGTCTTGAGCCTTTAGGTATCAAGGTAGAATGGTCTCCATTTCCCGCTGGTCCACAATTAATGGAAGCGATGAATGCGAATAGAGTTGATATTGGTTCTGTAGGAGAAACACCACCAATTTTTGCTCAAGCTGCTGGCGCTCAATTAGCTTATATTGCTGGACGTAAACCTAGTAAAGGTGAAGGTAGTGCTATTGTTGTTCAGCCAGATTCTCCTATTAAGACAGTTAAGGATCTGAAAGGTAAGAAAGTTGTTTTTCAAAAAGGATCAGCATCACATTATTTACTCCTGAGAGCATTAGCTGAAGCTGGTTTGAAATATAGCGATATCCAAGCAGTTAGTTTAACTCCAGCAGAAGCCCGTGATGCTTTTATTCAAAAGAAAATTGATGCTTGGGTTGCTTGGGACCCATTTGTTGCATTCGTCCAAAAAAATGCTAATGCTCGTGTTTTAAGAAATGCTTCTAGAATTGCCACTCAAGGCGGATTTTACATGGCTAGACGGAGTTTTGCTGTGGAAAATCCAGAAGTTGTGCGGATAGTTTTAGAGGAGGTAGATAAATTAGGAGAATGGGCTGAATCTAATCCTGATGAAGTTGTAAAAATTCTTGCACCTGAACTAAAACTTGATCCTGCACTTTTAGCTGTGGTAGTTCGTAGACGTACATTCCGTTTACGTCCAATCAACTCATCTCTTGTTGCTGAACAACAACGCATTGCCGATTTGTTTTATAAAGAAGGAGTTATTCCTAAACAAATTGCCATTAAAGAATCAGTTTTAAGTTCTCAACAATATGTGGCTATTACACCCCAAAGAATTAGTAAGAAATAACCTGTAGTTATTCTGATTCTTAGCATGGCGGCTAAACACCGCCATAATTATTTTCCTCATCACTTAATAAATTATTATGAAAGTTTCCTCTCCTCTTACTGATTTTTCCTCAAAGTATGGAACTAAAAAAAATAAGTTCCAGTTTAAGTTTATCAAAAATCGTTATTTCCAATCATTTATCCCTTGGCTTGTGCCAATTACAATAATTGTAGTGTGGCAGTTTTTGTCTTCTATTGGTGTTATTCCTACAAGAATATTACCTGCACCTTTAGCAGTTGTTACGGCTGCTATTAAATTAACTCAAAGCGGTGAACTTCCGAGAAATATTGGTATTAGCTCTCTAAGAGCAGTATCTGGATTTTTACTTGGAGGAAGTATTGGCTTTAGTTTAGGTTTACTTAATGGTATTTCTCCTATTGCAGAAAAGTTACTAGATACATCCATGCAAATGCTGCGGAATATTCCCAACTTAGCATTAATTCCATTGGTAATTTTATGGTTTGGAATTGGTGATGAGGCAAGATTATTCCTGGTATCTTTGGGTGTCATGTTTCCCATTTATTTAAACACTTTTCATGGGATTCGTAGTGTTGATCACGGATTGATTGAAATGGGTAAAATTTACGGTTTAAATACTTGGGGTTTATTCTGGCGAATTATTCTCCCAGGGGCAATGTCTTCAATTTTAGTGGGTGTACGGTTTTCTTTAGGGATTATGTGGTTAACACTGATTGTCGCAGAAACAATTGCTGCTGACTCCGGCATTGGCTATATGGCAACAAATGCTAGAGAATTTATGCAAACTGATGTTGTGGTTTTAAGTATTGTAATCTATGCCTTGTTCGGTAAACTGGCTGATATAATCGCTAAAGCTTTGGAAAATTACTGGTTGCAATGGAATCCCAGTTATTTAAAGGGTTAATCTACTAATACCCGATAGGATTAAAGTTGATTTTGGTAAAAGTATTGTTTTCTTAATCCATTTATGTAATACTCTTAGTCATTACCCAAATAATACGGTTTACCGATAGAGTTAGCGTAGTTATTGATTGAAAAATTTTACACTTAAATATCATGCAAGTTCTTTGGTTTATTCCCACACATGGTGATGGACGCTATCTAGGAACTGCTATAGGTGGTCGTTCAGTTAATTTTGATTATTGGCGACAAATTGCCCAAGCGGTTGATCAATTAGGGTTTACAGGGGCTTTATTACCTACCGGTCGTTCTTGTGAAGATGCCTGGATTTTGGCTTCAACTTTGGTAACGCACACTAAAAAAATGCGGTTTTTAGTAGCAATCCGTCCGGGGTTGATGTCACCAGGAGTAGCGGCGAGAATGGCAGCAACTTTTGATAGAATTTCTGGCGGACGACTATTAATTAATGTCGTGACTGGTGGTGATCCTGTTGAATTAGCTGGTGATGGTTTGCATCTTGGTCATGATGAGCGCTATCAATTAACTGATGAATTTTTAACAGTTTGGCGAGAAATTGCTGGCGGTGAAATTTCTAATTTTGAAGGTGACTATCTCAATATTAAAGAAGGAAAAATCCTATTTCCTAATATCCAAAAACCTCATCCACCTTTGTGGTTTGGTGGTTCTTCTCCGATTGCTCAAGTAATTGCTGCCAAGCACGTTGATGTTTATTTAACTTGGGGTGAACCACCTCAACAAGTGGCAGAAAAAATTGCTGCTGTGAGACGTTTAGCTCAAGCACAAGGGAGAACGTTAAGCTTTGGTATTCGTCTTCATGTCATAGTCAGAGAAACTGAAAGTCAAGCTTGGGATGCTGCTAATGATTTGATTCGTTATGTAGATGAAGATGCGATCGCTAAAACCCAACAAGCCTATTCTCGCATGGATTCTGTTGGACAACAGCGGATGAAGGAATTACATAATGGTAGTCGGGAAGCATTAGAAATTAGCCCTAATTTGTGGGCAGGAATTGGTTTGGTTCGGGGTGGTGCGGGAACTGCATTAGTAGGTGATCCCGATACTGTTGCTAGAAGAATGCAGGAATATATAGACGTAGGAATTGATACTTTTATCTTTTCTGGTTATCCCCATTTAGAGGAAGCTTATCGGGTAGCAGAATTGCTTTTTCCTCGTTTACCTTTGGATAATTTACCAACAGTAGAACCACAATTATTAAGTCCTTTTGGTGAAATTGTTGCTAACCGGGAATTTCCTCAACAGCTTCAAGAACAACTTAGAGAAACAACAGTAGCAACTGTAGATTAGTTAAAAATCAATTAAATCAAGAGGTTTTTGTCAAATGGCTTATATTTTAGCGATCGCGGGTAGTCCTTCTCATCCTTCTAGAACCTACGGAATTTTGGAATATGCAACTCAAATTCTTTCTGAACAAGGCCTAGAAACAAATATTATTTCTGTGCGAGATTTACCTGCTGAGGATTTAGTGTATGGACGTTACAATAGTCCAGCTTTAGAAAAACCAAAAGCATTATTAGAACAAGCAAGTGGTGTAATTATTGCCACCCCAATTTATAAAGCTGCTTACACAGGGTTACTCAAATCTTTTTTAGATTTATTACCTCAAAAAGCTTTGACTGGTAAGGTTTTATTACCTTTAGCTACTGGTGGTACAATCGCTCATTTATTATCAATAGAATATGCTTTAAAACCAGTTTTAGGTGAATTAGGTGCAAGGCATATTTTAAGTACAGTTTACGCAGTAGATAAGCAAATTCAAATTCAAGCTGATGGTAGTTTGCAATTGGATGAAGAAATTGATCAACGTCTCAAAGAAGTTTTAACCGAATTTATCCAAGCTGTTAATAAATCCCAACCTGATGTCAAGGAATTAGCATATAGTAACTAAAGGTATTTATGAATCAATACTCTGATTTGCTATCGGAACTATCTGATTTTCTTTATCCTCGTAGTCCTTATTATGGAGATTTGAATTCAGAACGTTTAGAATTTAATGCCCAACTTCAAGATTTTTCACAACGAGTGAACTATATTTCTGGTCTACAAACTGGTGGTAAACTTTCCTCAGAAGAGGCTTATAAACAAATACGTATTCTCTGGAAACAGTTAAAAATGTCCAAGAAAAAAATATTAAGTTGCTAAAAAAAGGAGATCCCCGACTTCTATCATTGGTTAATAATTTAATTGACATCATCAAATAAGAAGTCGGGGATCTTACCCCAACTAATAAACCCAAAAAAATTACCATCGTTTGCATATTTCATCATCAAAATTGTCGGAGAATTGCAAGTGAGCAGTTCCCACAACTAAATTATTTACATTTTCTCCAGGGGAAATAACCTGGACTCAAAATTGATAAATACCTTCGTTCGTGGGATTATAAAATGGTTTTAAACCGATGGTAATTGTTTAATTAGCGGTAACTATTACACTGCGACGTAAGTTAATCAACCATTAAAAATTCCTGAAAAGCTTGTGTAATCTGCTTTTTTAATTTTTAATTGTTAATTTTTAATTCCGCCCTGGGGTACTAGTTGGTTGAAAATAGCAATAATAGTTTGCGGTTGATGTGGATTTTTGGCTAGGGTAATACCTAGCCTTTTTTTGTCCATTTGTTTCTCCAAAACCAATACTGTTTTTTTTGATCAAATTCAATATTTTCTACACCGTCTATTTGTGAAAAATATTAGTAATATGCGCCAACCAGGCTATAAGTTAGACTAGCAAGCACTAATGATGTAATGACGACATAGACAAAATTTCGCTGTAAAAGAAAAGTGCAGAAAGAAATGATTACGCGCAAAATGGGGATAGCAATGAGTATTAACAGCCCTAATTGAATGATTCCCCGGCGGCTACCTGCGAAAACAGCATTTACTACACCTATGGGGGAGTGAAACTCAGATGGTGTGCCTATAAATATTTGATATTCCGCTGGCTCAGAGCCATGATGAATTAAATATAGTATACCCCCAAATAATACCATAGAACTAGCGATTAAAACTCCATACATTAGCAGGTTACTGAGTAGATATTCTAATTGTTTTTCATTTGCTGATTTTGTAAGTTTTTGATTACTTAAATTTTCATGATCATGATTTTTAAGACGCTGTTCTTCTAGCTGTTGAATATCACAATCTCGCTCTTCTAATTCAAAAGTGAAATTTCCAACTTTTCTTTCTATCTCTGTTGTGCAAGTCCACCGAAAACCAGAATTTAATTTATACATAATTACAGCCCTCCTATTAGACTGTTATAGACCATTTTTAACGCCATTACTACCAATACAAAGCTGAAGATAATTCTTAAAATTTGGGTTTTAGCACCAATTAAAATTCTCGCTCCTAAAAAAGCACCTGGTAATACTCCCAACATCACCGGCATAGATAAACCTGGATCTATATATCCCTGTGTTAAATAAACACCTGCTGAGGCTGCGGCTGTGACACCAATCATAAAATTGCTGGTGGTCGTAGAAACTTTAAAAGGGAGACGCATGGCTTGGTCCATGGCCAATACCTTGAATGCTCCCGAACCAATTCCCAACAAACCAGAAAGCACTCCTGCTACTAACATAATACTGAACCCAGCAGGTAAAGCGTGAACTTGGTAAGGGATTACACCATCAGGAGTGGGGTAAGTACCATTAAGTTGGAGATATTCTGCTAAAGGATCTGGTGGAGCAATTTCTGTTTGTTCTGGTCTGGGGCGTTGAGACAAGTATGCTGAATAAATTAGCACAATTGCCAAAATCAAGGAAAGTATTTTTACGGTTACATGAGTGGCAATGAGAGCGCCAATCAAAGCGCCAATGGTGGTGGCTACCTCCAGAAACATCCCCAAGCGCAGATTAGCGTAGCCTTTTTTAATATATGTAGAAGCTGAACCTAATGATGTCGCAATAACTGATACTAATGATGCTCCAACGGCATAGCGAATATCAACACCAAAGACGGAAGTTAATAACGGAACTATGACGACTCCACCACCTAACCCAGTTAATGCTCCGACTAAGCCGGCACTAAATGATCCCAACCAAACCAGTAAAGAAAATGCTAATATGCTCAATTTGAATTCCCCTTTTGTTTAATCTATATTTATGATGCCTAGATAATTGTTGTTAGCAGGATGTAAACAGAAAACTTCGTTTATCTATACAGAAGATTGAGGAGACTAAAACTATGACTGTCGAGGAAGATAAAAGTACCCAATCCGATTAAGATAAAGGACATAAAGCGATTCCCATATTTAGTAAAGATATCAGCGATGCCTTCGGCGGGTGTAGCCAACGCTTGATTGTGAGTTAACTTATGTGCTACATAACACAACACCCCCACCAATGAAAAGAAAACACCCAAAATTACCAATAGACTTTGCCAATTACTGCTGGCAAATATCGGCACATAAATACTAATGTTATCAGTTCCATTGGCAAATGTGACAGCCGCAACACTATAAGTTTGCAAATTGAAAAATCTCGCTATTAGCGATTCCTGAGAAACTTTTGTTTCTGTCTCTGCATCCTCTAATTCATCTGTTTCTCGATTCATTAAACTCTTGATACCAATGATAATTGGAACTAAGCCAAATAAACCAATCCAGGGGCGGGGTAAAATCAATCCCCCAAAAAAACCAGGCAAACTAGTTAAAATCAAGGCTGTAAAACCTAGATATTGACCAATAATAATATGCCAGCGGCGAAACTTAGCATCCACCTGAGAGAAAAACAAAGTCAGGATGACTAAATCATCAATATTTGTGGCACTAAAAGCCATTGCTCCGGTACTAATTGCAGTTACTATACTCATAACGATTTTAGATTTTGAATTTTTGACTATCAAGAGATGTGGAATAAGGATTAATGTTTATCCTTCCCAATTACCTATTACTCATTACTAACCCTTAATAATTATTTCTTTCTGCGAATCGGTCATGAATATCATCAACTCTTTGACGAAATGAGCTTTTGCTTTACCCCTACCTATGGAATCAAATGATTAAGCCCCAGACAAGAGAAATAATTGGCTGCGGAGTGGTAAAAATCAGAAGATCTTCACTAAAAGAACTTTATAGATACTGGTACTAGACATTTTATTATTTATGAGCTTATAATACAGTAACTTGATTAAGATACCGTAGTTTTATAAAAATTGCCAAAACCAGGGTTAGCTTTAAACACTAAGTATAAACAATTACTCTTCAGAAGTAATAGAAGTCTATTTACAAGATTTATAAAAAGTCATTCTGAACAAACTTAGACAGCAATTTTTTGTATTCATAAAATTAGGTCTATCCAAGCTGATCTTCTTTCTCAAATAACTTACACTAACACTAGTATGGACTACTTATTACTACCGGGTTTCAGCTTTTTTATTGGTATCATTGTGGGCTTAACAGGAATAGGTGGTGCATCTTTGATCACTCCTATGTTGATTTTTGTGTTTCAAGTACCACCTTCTATTGCTATTAGTTCTGATGTGGTTGCGGCCACATTAATGAAAGTGGTCGGTGGAGTTAAACACTGGCAACAAAAAACCCTTGATTTAGAAATAGTTAAATGGTTGTCAATGGGTAGTGTTTCTGGTTCGCTGTTGGGTGTAGGAGTTTTACATCAACTTAGACAAACTGGAGAACACAACCTAGATAACCTCTTGCTGCGGTTACTAGGAGTAATGATTCTGATAGTTACATTTACAGCATTAATCCAAATGTTGTTAATGACATTTTTTCCGAAAATCAACTTACCCGAATTGCCAAAATTAAATTTAAAAACCAATCAAGGACGTTTTCTAACTTTACTCATTGGCGCAATTTTAGGCTTTTCTGTGGGAATGACAAGTGTTTCATCAGGCTCTATGTTTGCCTTAGCTATCATAGCATTTTTTCGATTAGATGCCCGAAAATTGGTGGGTACAGATATTACTCAAGCCGCCATTTTACTAATATTTACGTCCCTGGGACATCTAACTTTAGGAACTGTTGATTGGAGTTTAGTAATCCCTATTTGGATAGGTTCTGTTCCCGGAGTTCTTATTGGTGCTAAACTTTGTGAGATTACCCCTCAACGTCCACTAAGATTTATTATCTATAGCATTTTAATGATGGTAAGTTGGAAATTAGTTTCACAGGCATGATTATCTATACCTCCTTCAGATTTTTAATTTACCTGTCGAAATAATAGATTAAATGTCCCTCGTTCATACATAATAAATAGCCCCAAACCAATTAACACAAAAGGAACAATAGCCTGACCATAGCGACTTAAAATATAACTAATGTTAGCTTGACGGTTTAATAAATCAGCGATACCACACCAAACCCCTACCATGACAAAAAATACCACTGAAATTATTCCTAACCCAACAATATTTTGACCTGCAAATAAAGGTATGTAAATACTGATATTATCACCACCATTAGCAACTGTCACAGCCGCAACTTTATAAGTATTTGGATGTAGAATGCTTGACAAGAAAGAAGATTGAGGGCTATTCTGTTCGGTATTCACTGTCTGAACTTCTCCACTTTCATCTTCACGATTTACTAATTGTTTAATCCCAATAGCAATTGGTAATATTCCTAATAATCCAATCCATTCTCGCTGGATTACTAAGCCACCAAAAAACCCTGGTAAGCTGAGAATAATAATAGCTGTAAATCCAATATATTGACCAATAAAAATATGTCTACGGCGAAAATTTCTATCTATTTGCGAAAAAAATAGCAGCAGAATCATGATGTCGTCAATATTAGTGGCAGCAAAGGCAATTATACCTTCTGTAAAAGCAGTAGCAAGCTTATTCATGGTAAAATTCAAAAATATACTATTTATCAAGATAGCAATATTTGGAACACTAAATTTAATCTAATACGCTTGGTGTTAAAGAAATGTAGGTTGGGTTAAGCGACAGCGCAACCCAACAAAATACCGGAAATTTTAGAAATACCGGAAATGACGGGTGAAGACAAGCAGGGGAGCAGGGGAGGAAAAAATAGAAGTTTTTTCCTATTATTACCCGTCAAAATATCTTTGATAGACTACTAGACCTCTTGATAACTAAATGTAATACATGGGATTATTTTGGGCGCGAATCTCTCTTTCCTGACACAAATCTTGGAGTGTATAGCTACGCAAAACCTCAATTGCAGCCGCATTAGCTTTTTCCCAGATTTCCAGAACCAAAGTTTTTTCTATCGTCGGAGTCTCAGAGTTTTCTTTCTCTTTCCGTTCACCTACCACCAAGGTGACAATTTCTAGCAAAGTAATTTGCCAAGGCTCACGTATTAACACAAAACCGCCTTTCGAGCCACGTTGACTCTGGACTAAACCCGCACGCCGCACTTGAGTGAGAATCTGTTCGAGATAGCGTTCTGGTATGGGTTGCTTGGCGGCAATCTCGCTCATAGTCAAAGGAACTTTTTTATCGTGATGGCTGGCTAGTTCTAACAGTGCTAGGAGTGCGTATTCCACTTTTGCAGAAAGATCCAGAAGAGCGTAGTTTTGACTATTCAAATCTGTATTCAGAATACTACTGTACATTGATAGATTTATCGGCTTTTAACCGAAATAATGTTACTTTTAGGTGTCAGATGTGATATGGTCACACCATAAGTAAAATACCATAACTCTATCGGATTTAGGGTGATTGTATGCAAGATTCTCAAAATTGCTGAATATTTTGGGGAAATTCCCCGAACACAATACTTTTTAGATCAAGAATAATGTATACTACGGTTACTACATCGGAAATTAGCAATATATACGCTGATGTCATTATACACAGGTTTAACTCAATTATCTAATGATAGTCCTCAAAAGCATTTCACCAGAAGAACGCTATTGCCCGTTAAAAAAAATGCTGTGTGGCAAATAGCAAGCGGCTTTGTTATAACCTACACTTATCTAGAAGACGGTACGACAGTAGCCTTGGGATTATGGGGTCCAGGAGATGTGGTTGGTGAAGTTCTCTCGAAAATGAAGCCTTATCGGATGGAGTGTTTAACCAAAGTAGAAGCAACTGTTTTACCTGTGAATGATTGGCATCAACTCACACAAACTTTGCTTTGTCACATTCAACAAGCGGAAGAATTAATGGTGATTCGCAGCCATAAAAAAGTAGAGACTATGCTGATTCAACTATTAGGATGGTTATCAAAAAAATTTGGTTCAGAAGTAGAACAAGGACGTTTAATTGATATGCGTCTAACTCATGAAGATTTAGCAGTGCTGATCAGTTCTACTCGTGTGACTATCACTCGGTTGCTGGGACAATTGGAACAGGAGGGACTGATTGATAGACTTCCTCTGCATCGAATTATTGTGAGACAAGAGGATATTTGGTATTACGAAATTTAATTTGGAAAATACCAACAAATGAATTAACCCTCTTCAATGACGCTGGGAAGGAGGTTACAGCTTACTCAAAGGTTCTCATGAACATTAAATATTTGCAACTCACAGACAATTCATCAATAACCATCCTGAAAATCCTCAAATCCTAGAAATCCTGATTCAGACAAAAAAATCCTGACAACTCACAGACAATTCATCAATAACCATCCTATAAATCCTTAAATCCTGGACATCCCAGGGGAAACGCAGCTAATTTTTTTGACAAAATGTAACTTATCAGGAGAACACATCTGTACTTTAGACAAAAAATAGAGAATGTGGGGGTTGACATTCGGTTTTAAATTTGTTATCATAAAATTGATAAGGAAGAACTATCATGAAATAATTCTGTAGATTGGGGATGATGGGAGGAAAACCAATACCTAATTCCTGATGTTAAAGACTTAAATAAATAAAATTAACTTATTTTGAACTTGGTTTGAGCATTTACGTTAATCTTATAGCTGTAATCGTTTATTTAACTTGATTCAGAAGTCACTAGATAATGAATTTTTGCCAAACATGATTTTAATTACAGATTGATTATGTTGAATATAGCTAATTTCCCGTGGCTGACGACGATTATTTTATTTCCCATAGCCGCGTCACTGCTGCTTCCTATCATCCCAGATAAAGACGGAAAAACGGTGCGCTGGTATTCTCTCACTGTGGGGCTGATAGATTTTGGCTTAATTGTCTGCGCTTTTTATACTAGCTATGATTTTGCTAATCCCGATTTGCAACTGGTGGAAAGTTATCCCTGGGTTCCGCAGTTGGGTTTAAATTGGTCATTAGGCGTTGATGGCTTGTCCATGCCTTTAGTTCTCTTGACCGGGTTTATTACCACTTTGGCGATTTTAGCAGCTTGGCCAGTAACGCTGAAACCGAAATTATTTTATTTCCTCATTTTAGCCATGTATGGTGGTCAGATTGCGGTTTTCGCTGTCCAGGATATGCTGTTATTTTTCCTGGTGTGGGAACTGGAACTTGTGCCAATATACTTCCTGCTATCAATTTGGGGCGGTAAAAAGCGTCAATATGCAGCAACTAAATTTATTTTATACACTGCTGGTGGTTCGCTGTTTATTTTACTGTCTTCCTTGACAATGGGATTTTATGGCGATACTGTGACTTTTGATATGCGATCGCTCGCATTGAAAGACTACGCCCTGAATTTACAACTTTTACTCTACGCTGGCTTCCTGATTGCCTACGCTGTCAAGTTGCCGATTATTCCCCTCCATACCTGGCTACCAGATGCCCACGGTGAAGCTACAGCGCCCGTGCATATGTTACTAGCAGGTATTTTGTTAAAAATGGGTGGTTATGCCTTAATTCGCATGAATGCTCAAATGCTACCCGATGCCCACGCTTATTTTGCACCCGCATTAGTAGTTTTGGGGGTAGTAAATATCATCTACGCTGCCCTAACGTCCTTTGCCCAGAGGAACTTAAAACGGAAAATTGCCTACTCTTCAATTTCCCACATGGGCTTTGTTCTCATTGGGATTGCCTCTTTTACTGATTTGGGTTTAAGTGGGGCAGTTTTACAAATGGTTTCTCACGGATTAATTGGGGCAAGTTTGTTCTTTTTAGTCGGTGCAACTTATGATCGCACACACACTCTCATGTTAGATGAAATGGGTGGTGTTGGGAAGAAGATGCAGAAGATTTTCGCTATGTTCACAACTTGTTCCATGGCTTCTTTAGCATTACCAGGAATGAGCGGTTTTGTCGCCGAATTAATGGTATTTGTCGGCTTTGCAACTAGCGATGCTTATAACCCAACATTCAAAGTTATTGTCATTTTCTTGATGGCTGTTGGTGTGATTTTAACGCCAATTTATCTACTATCAATGTTGCGCGAGATTTTCTACGGACAAGAGAATGAAGAGTTGGTTTCTCATCAAAATTTAATAGATGCTGAACCCCGCGAAGTCTTTATTATTGCTTGTTTGTTGATACCTATTATTGGTATTGGTTTTTATCCCAAATTGCTAACGCAAATGTATGACGCGACAACTGTACAATTAACAGCAAGATTGCGTGATTCTGTCCCCACGTTATTAGCAAATAAAGCGGTGGAAAATGTTTCTTTGACTGCGCCGATAATTGGTAATTAATTTATAATTACAACTGGGGTGGGTTTTATGCCTACCCTTGTTTCGCGCAGAGACGCTAAGGAGCAAAGACGCAAAGCTAATCTACATCGGCGATCACTAAACATAAAATGTAGGAACGCTTAAGCAGTATTGAGTATAACTTTCAAAAACTTTCATTCAAAAGCGGGTGGCGGGAATCGAACCCGCATGATCAGCTTGGAAGGCTGGAGTTTTACCACTAAACTACACCCGCGTGCTTCTGACTTAACTAAGATAACATAGCTTTTATCAAATTGCAAGTAGCTATGGAGAATTTATGGGTTTAATTTTAAGACGAATATATAAATTGCTCAAATCGGGTTTTGATCCATCTTGATTATAAGCAGCAAGAAAACTCTCTTGTGCAAATATCTGGTTAAGTGCTTGTTCATAAATATTTGCTTGGCTGCGGAGTGCGGCTGGTTCAATCGTTATCACTATCGCTTGTTGAAATTGACCATTTTTATCAATTATTAAACTGGCCAGTATATTTGCTGGTTTCAAATCCTCGTCGCTGGGAAGTATACTAGCCTCTAATTCCTTTTCTGTACTTCCTTTATATTCAGCCAGAACATCTGGTAAAGCATCGGCTATCAGTTGTTTTTGTTGTATTAATTCACTAACTTCTTCCTTCAGTATAGGACTGACGGTAGCTATAGCACCCCCTCTATTAGCCGTTAGGGAAGGTTCTGTTGTGGGAGTTGGGGAATCAGCAGGAATATCTTTGGGAAGGAGAGTTCCCTCTCCTAGTTTAACTTCTTGACGACTATTCCAAGGACGTTCACTTTCGGGAATTATTGATGTTGGTTCTGGTGTTGGGTTTGTTGGATATGATTGTTGTCTAACTGGTAGTTTTTCAACTTCAGTTTTTTCAACTTCAGTTTTTTCAACTTCAGGTTTTTCAACTTCAGGTTTTTCAACTTCAGTTTTTTCAACTTCAGGTTTTTCAACTTCAGGTTTTTCAACTTCGAGTTTTCTAACTTCAGGTTTCCTAACTTCAGGTTTTTCAACTTCGAGTTTTCTAACTTCAGGTTGTTCAGATTTATCTTGTTCTGGTAAATTAACACTAGAATCAGCATCATCTTGATTACTGAGTTTAACAGATGCTGATTTTTGCGAAGTGGAAAAAGAAGATTGTGGTTTAATCTTTCGAGTTGTTGATTGGGTTTTGATTTGAGATTTTGGTTCAGAAGCAATTTCGATTAAGTCAATGGGAATCGAACTTTGGTTAGACTGGGGAAACCACGCTTGAAACTCATTTGATGAACGCATTAACCAAAATACTAATAAATGAAGAGACACAGAACCAATACAAACAAAAGTCCATAACCAAGGAGGATCAGTATGTCGTTTGAAGTTTTTAGATGTAATTGAACTATCATTTAAATGATTATTTGTAACGGTTGGTATCATGTTAATTTAAAATTTGGATCTAACTAAAGAAAGAGTTGCCAAAATTTTTAGTAAAGATGGTAGCGTTATGAATAATACATCAGGTTGACTTATAGCCAAAGTATACTATTAAACAAACAAACAAACATCTCTTTCTAAATTTAGCAATTAGCAATCACAACTAATAATAAGGCGTTGTCCTTTTAGAGGGTGTTTGAAAAGTTATGGTTGATGTATCAAATATTTTTTACCCCACCCTAACCCTCCCCTTGTAAAGGGGAGGGAACTGGATTTTTATTGTTTCCCCCCTTTACAAGGGGAAAGGGGGGTAGCAATGTGATGAAAATTACGGAATACCACTTTTCAAACATCCTCTTAGGTAAAATGTCCCCCAGGATTGAGTATTATTCTAGGTTATGATTCTATTATCCATTACTCAGTACCTATCCCATCAGCTTCTTTAGTTCCCAAGTAGGGAAATTTTTTAGCTCGAATCCGCTCAGATATTTCGGTTAGATCGGTTTTACCACCTTGATGATAAGTTACTCTAACTACATAATGATTAACTAATTGTTTTCTTTAAGATACCATTTAGTTATAATTGGCAAAGGTACTAGGAAAATATCCTGTTATAGCTGTTGCCAGGTAGGTGAGAACGGACAGTCATCAAAAAAGTGAGTCCCCAAAACACTTTCAATCTTTCTGTCCCCTGCTATTAATCAAATTAATCCCCAACTAGCTTTGAAATCCTGGTTTTTTAACCCTACCCAACCCCAAGCCAGATCAGAAACCGCTACTCTACCTGTTGGACAACTCCAAATTCGTGTAGCTACACCTGATGATCTCATGAATATTGCTCAAATTGTGGCGGAAAGCTTTCACTCTCAGCAGGGTTTATGGGGTTGGACTTTCGCTTTGTTTCGTATGGGTATTTATGAAGATCTAAGGCATCGTCTTCAGTCTCCCACAAGCCATCATATTTGTTTGGTTGCTGTTAATGCTGCCAGTGAAGATCAGAAAATTATGGGAACTATAGAAATGGGTGTCAGGATTACTGATGCTTGGACTAGTATAAATCCAGGTTTCCCTTATCTATCTAATTTAGCTGTTCACCCCAGTTACCGCAGATTGGGTGTAGGTGCTAGTTTACTGATTCGCTGTGAGCAAATCTCCCAAGAATGGGGATTTCAAGACTTGTATCTCCATGTTTTGGAAAACAATCATCAAGCCCGTCAGCTTTATTTTAAGTTGGCATATCGGGTATATAAAGTTGAATCCCCTTGGAATGCACTTTTTCTCAGTCGCTCACGTCAGATATTACTACATAAACGAATATAGCAGGAGTCACTGAGTCAGTTTTTGTATTGATCAGTTTGAATTTTTTTCCCCGCAGCAATAGTTGCTAATATTCCAGATGAAGCTTTTGCTATTTTGGTTGGTGTGTTGACACAAACTGCAATAATAGTTCGCCGTATAGGTATTGATCTTGATAATTAATGGAGAATAATTATCCCCTATTAATGTAAAGCAATTTGTATTCGCTCTATTGTGCGCGTGTTTTCTGCTGGTGTGCCGATAGTGATTCGTAAGCCATTGGGTAGAAGTCTAATCAGAGTCCCCTGACTTCTGAGTTTTTGGTTGAGATTTGTTAAAATTGTAACTAGTGAGTGAGCATCATCAGTTTTAACACGCAAGTAAATAAAGTTGGTGGTGCTGGGTGTAATTTCTAGATTCGGGTGTGTTGATAAAGCTGTGATCATTTTGGTTCTTTCACTCAGGGTTTGGGGAATTGACTCTAGTAAAAGTTGCCGATTTTCTAAAGCTATGAGGGCAGCAGCGATGGAAAAGCTGGGAAGATTGTAAGGAAGACGGACTTTTTCTAAAATAGCGATCGCATCTGGATGTGCGATACAATAACCTACACGCATGGCGGCAAGACGAAAGGCTTTGGAGAAAGTCCGTAATATTATCCAATTAGGATGTTGTAATAATTCCGCGGCTAAAGTAGTTTGACTAAATTCAAAGTAAGCTTCATCAATAACTACTAAAATTTCTTCTGGTAAACTTTTTAACCATTCTAGTTCTGCTGTTGTTAAACAATTAGCTGTGGGGGAATTGGGGTGAACGACAAAAACGACGCGAATAGGGGGATTTTGTGTTTGGGCAATGGCAGATTTAGCTGCTTCTAAATCAGTTTCAAAATTGCTTTGATTTCTCCCGACTGTAACCACAGGAATGCCCAAAGTCTGCGCCAAAATTCCATACATGGAAAAGGTAGGATTGGCAACTAATATAGCACCTTCTCCTCCTAAACAGGTGGCAATTAATAGGGATCTAATTAATTCATCTGAACCATTACCAACGGAAATATTATCAGCGGTGAAAGTTGAATTTGCCAGATTTGCCGATTCGTTGACATATTGGGAAATGGCATTTTTTAAAGTTTCATGTCCACCATCAGGATAACGATTAGTTTCAATAAGTTGTTGATAATTCCAAGCTAATTTTTCTTTGATTTCTGGTGGTAAATCTAAGGGACTTTCATTAGTATCTAATCGGTCAAATTGAATAGCGACTGGTTCGGCATTATCACTACCAGGATGAGCTTTATAAGCGTTAAGTTGGGATAAATCGGAACGGATAAATTTAAGCATTTGTGATTGGTGATTGGTGATTATATATCTTGTTCCCAGTCAGAGACTGGGAATACTATCACAGAGGCTCTGCCTCTACTGTTATGGAGAATGAAGGCAGAGCCTTCTATAATTCATTCCCATACAGAGTATGGGAACGAGAGAATTTTTTAACTTACCTTTGGGGGTTAAAGTCCCCTGCTTCTACAAGCAGCGGGTTTTGCGTCGGGGTAAAATCCCCGTTGCAAAACGTAATTCTAAATTCTAAATTCTGTATTCTTTTAACATTTAGATTTACTAATATTGCATTAATTACAGAATCAATCACAGTAGCAACACAAGGAATAGCGATGGCATTACCAGTTAATTTTCGCATGGTTTGATAACTTCCTACTATTTTATAAGATTCTGGAAAACCTTGCAATCTTAACATTTCTCTTTCTGTTAATCTTCTTTCTCCATTGACTAATAAATAATTATAAGATGCTCCTGCTCTCAATGCACAGGAATAAGGATATACACTGATATTACCAGATTTATTTTCATGCCATATTGTTGGTTGATCATATTTTTGATTAAGCTTGACTTTTTCTAAACGATTTTGTCTAATTTTGTCCGAAGCGTAATAAAAGTCAGAAACAGACTTTTCTAATATTTCTGATAAAGGCTGCATAGGCATTTTGATTAATGGCCAATTAAAATTATGATGATGAGTTTGATTTTTTAATCCGACTATCAAAATCCTTTCTCGTTTTTGTGGTAAACCAAAATTAAGAGCATTAAGAATTTGATAATCTGTATAATATCCTAAATCTTTTAATGTATTAATAATTATTTGTAATGTTTGCCCCTGTTGATGTCCTTTTAGTTGTTTGACATTTTCTAATATAAAAGCTGAAGGTTGTTTATTTTTAATAATTCTGGCAATATCAAAAAATAATGTTCCTCTAGTATCTTCAAAACCTTTCAGTTCTCCACAAATGCTAAAAGGTTGACAAGGAAAACCACCTAATAATATATCATGGTCAGGAATATCATTTTCATCAATTTTTGTAATATCTCCTATGGGTGTTTCTCCAAAATTTTCTAAATATATTTTTTGGGCATTTATATCAATGTCACTAGAAAAAACACATTGGCATGGAATTTTATAATTATGACAAATCCTTTCAATTGCTAATCTAAATCCACCTGTACCGCTAAATAAGTCTATAAACTTGATCATTCACTTTGATGAAATATATGCAAACTAAACCTATCACAATTTTAGGGGTTTAGCACTGCTAAACCCCTACCAAATACAATTATCGCATGGTGACAAATTCCTCTGCTGCTGAGGGATGAATACCTACAGTGGCATCAAAATCAGCTTTAGTTGCCCCCATTTTCACCGCAATAGCGACACCTTGAATAATTTCTGCGGCACTATCTCCCACCATGTGAGCGCCTAAAATCTTATCAGTGTTAGTATCTACTATCAACTTCATCATGGTTTTTTCTTGCTTACCCGGTAAAGTGTAGTACATGGGGCGGAAGCTAGTTCGATAAATTTTGATATTATCATCACCGAATTTTGACCTAGCTTGGGCTTCTGTCAAACCCACTGTAGCCGCTTCTGGGGTAGTAAATACGGCAGTAGCTACGGTTTTGTGACTAAATTCGCGACGATTGTTGCCAAATTCACTATCAGCAAAAGCACGTCCTTCTCCAATAGCCACGGGTGTTAAATTTAAGCGGTCTGTGACATCACCAACAGCATAAATATGGGGTTGGCAAGTTTGACTATATTCATTGACGGAAATTGCATTTGAGGTGCTGTATCCTGGTTCTTCTTCAGAACTGGGAACACAGTCAAGTTGGGCATTTTCTAAGCCTAACCCCTCTATGTTGGGACTGCGACCGGTAGCTACTAAAAATACATCAGCAATGATTGGTTCTTGGTTTTCTCCAGATAAGGTTAATTTCAGTCCTGCGTCTACTTTTTCTATTGCTGTCACTTCAGTATTTTGGATAATACGAATACCATGATTCGTCATTCCTTCTTGGATACTGGTGCGGATATCTTGGTCAAAACCGTTCAAAATTTGCTCTTTGCGGATAATTTGCGTGACTTCTGAACCTAAACCGCCCATGATACAAGCGAATTCACTACCAATATAACCAGAACCAATGATAGCGATATGTTTGGGTTGGGTTTTCAGGTGAAAGATTTCATTGGAGGTAATACCGTGTTCTATACCTGGAATCTCTGGTTTAATGGGACGACCACCGACAGCAATTAAAATTTTCGCGGCTGTATATTGTTTACCATTCACTTCGACTGTGTGGGGGTCTACAAAACTAGCACGACCGGAAATTAGTTCTACTCCGGCTTTTTCTAAAAAGCTGATGTGAAGTTTGGAAAGTCTGTTAACTTCGTTATCTATGGATGTAATAAAATGTTCCCAGTCAAATTTTACGTCTCCCACTGTCCAACCATAACCTGCGGCTTCTTGGAATTGAGCCCGAAAGTGAGAACCATAAACCATGAGTTTTTTGGGGACACAACCGCGAATTACGCAAGTACCACCAACTAAATCATATTCGGCGATCGCCACTTTTGCACCATAACTAGCCGCCCGTTTAGAAGCAGCCAAACCCCCAGAACCAGCACCAATCACAAACAGGTCGTAATCAAAAGTCATAAATTTCTACTTTTTTCACTAAAAATAGGCTATTCAACTATATATAGTCAAGTTGCCTAGATTTAATCTAACGTAACTAACAACTAACAACTAACAACTGACAACTGTACGGGCGAAGCATTTGGAGAACTATTTTTGGCAATGACCGATAATTTATCTTCCAAATGCTTCGCCCCTACTAACAACTGACAACTGACAACTGACTAATAACTAATCCAATCACTCCAACTACCAGCGTAAAGTTTAGCGGTGGGAATTCCAGCTATAGCTAAAGAAAGTAAATTTACACAAGCCGTCACACCAGAACCACAATAAACTAAAATTTCTTTATTTGTGTCTATATTTTGCCAGTGTTGAGATTGTTCTGACGGGGGAAGTAGGCAACCAAAAGTATCAGTTATTTCTTGCCAAGGATAATTAACAGCACCGGGAATATGTCCAGCAATTTTATCAATTGGTTCTCTTTCTCCACGATAGCGTTCTCCTTCTCTGGAGTCTACTAAAACTACATCTGGACTATCTTTGTGATTTTTTACATAAGTAAAATCTACAACTTTATCCTCTTGGATTTGGGGAATAAATATTCCTCTTGCACCCGTAGGAATTATATCTGTAACAGTATAACCTGCTTTTTGCCAACGGTCAAAGCCACCATCTAAAACAGCTACTTGTTCATGTCCTAAATACCGCAATAACCACCATAAACGAGATGCAAAAGCCAAGCGAGAATCATCATAAGCTACTACTAAAGTTCTTTGAGAATTTACCCCAATTGCTGATAATTTTTCGGCTAACTCTGTGGTATTTGGTAAAGGATGCCTGCCCCCATGTTCTTGTACAGGACTAGATAAATCTTGATTTAAGTCTAAATAATAAGAGCCTGGGATATGATTAGCTTGATACTGTTTTTTTCCTAATTCGGCATCAGCTAAAGAAAACCGACAATCAACAATCACAACTTGAGAATTATTGAGATTTTCCAACAGCCATTGTGGAGAAACAATAAATTGATTATTCATGGGTAATTGGTAATTGGTAATTGGTAATTGGTAATTGGTAATTGGTAATTGGTAATTGGTAATTGGTAATTGGTAATTGGTAATTGGTGAAAACTATTCTTCTTTCTTCTTTTTTCTTCCTCCTGAACTCCTGAACTCCTGAACTCCTGAACTCCTGAACTCCTGAACTCCTAAACTCCTAAAATGTTTACACCCCAACAAACGCAAGATGGTTCTTTTACCTTTTTTTCCACAGAGTTTAATGAAGCCTTTCATAGTCACTATGGAGCAAAACAAGAGAGTTTCCTGAAGTTTGCTGTTCCGACTCGATTACCAATATTAGCCGAAACGGGATTTGTGCGGCTGCTAGATGTTTGTTATGGTCTAGGATACAATACAGCGGCAGCTTTACAGACAATTTGGCAAGTAAATCCTCGTTGCCGTGTGGAAGTGATTGGCTTAGAACTAAATCCCATTGTCCCCCAGGCGGCAATTAACCATCACTTATTCAATGGTTGGGACGACAAATATATAAAAATTTTAACTCAAATAGCGTTTGCACATCAAATCCACATAGATTATTTGCAAGCTACTTTACTAATTGGTGATGCTAGAAGCTTAATTGTACAAGTACATGAATCAGGTTTTCAAGCAGATGCAATTTTTCTTGATCCCTTTTCACCTCCCCAATGTCCACAGTTATGGACGGTGGAATTTATCCAAAAAGTATCAGAATGCTTGCATCAAAATGGGTTACTGGCTACTTATTCCTGTGCTGCGGCTGTAAGGACTGCATTGTTAGCTGCGGGTTTGGTTGTCAGTTCTACTCCACCGATAGGAAGACGGACTCCAGGGACTATTGCTGGACATCCCAAACATGGTGAGGAATCAACTATATCCTCTTTACCGCCTCTTTCCCAAGCTGAAGCAGAACATTTACGAACTCGTGCTGCTATTCCTTATCGAGATCCTAGTTTAAGTGATACTGCTGAAATGATACTCAAAAGACGACAAGAAGAAGTGCAAGTTTCTACATTGGAATCAAGTTCACAATGGCGCAAAAGGTGGCGAAGATAGGGATTGAAGACACTCTGCTGGGAATCGGCCTAAATCCTGGAAGTCATGATGGCAGGTGTGACAGAGGTATTTTTGATACTGTAAGGGCTGGAAATTGCTACTTCAGTTGCCCATCCTGGCTTGAGATTCTGGAACAAACGATCAGGAGTCATGTCCATAGTAGCACAAAGAGGATCATTATAACCGTTGCCAGGTCCCCATTCCCAAGCATACCAACCAATTTCGTGTTTGTGACATTCTTCTAAGATGGTTTTGTAGTCAATTTCTCCATCTGAACTACATCCACTTTTATTTTCACCAGCATAAGCTCCAAATTTGGAGAATTCGCCTACGATTAGGGGATAACCTAGATTAACTGACTTTTGCAACTGCGATCGCACAAAGTTAGCATCAGCACCATTAGATATACCCCAATAAAGATGAACTGAAAACAGTAAATTGTTGTCTGGGTCAGCCTTGAGTAAAGTAGATGCAGTAGCATCGAGGATGCCGAGATTTTTACCCCAGTCGGGAGCATCTATTACTAAAGGAGTACGAATTCCTGCGGCTCGCATAGATTGAATAGCTGTTGTATAACCATCAATAAATTGAGCTTCATTCACCTGATCATTTCCTGCTTCATTGGCAATATTAACTAATAGATATTGTTGATATTTCTGGATTAAATTGACAACATTAGGCTGAACCCAGTAATCAACTAATGTCTGAAGACGATTCCATTCTCCTGTGGCATCATGTAACTCAATCATGGGAATAAGTTGATTATTTATGGCATTGTTAATCAGTTGATCCAGGACATTAATATCTGTTGTCCCTTGTTGAGTTGTGATAGCCCAAACAATTCTGACTGTATTTGCCCCCGTTTTGCGAATTTCTGGGAAGGAAATACTGCCAGTGGGATCTTCTCCATCCCATACAGACATTTTGTTAACTCCGCGCAGAATTACTTTGTTGCCAAGCTGATCATATAGGTTTCTACCCTGGATATAAAAAGTAGTTTTTTGAGGAGTGTTGCGATTAATTTTTTGACGGTTTTTTTTGAACTTAACCAACTTAGCAACAGCTTCATAAGAAAACAATAAATTAGCAGCGGAACTAACTCCAAACCAAGTTAAAAATTGACGACGATTCATAAATAAATCCTGATTTTTAATTGCAAATATTTTTATCAGTATTGCTCACTTGGGAATTGTTTTTGAGATAATTATCTAACCAGTTACAACCCCGATCAATTAGATGATCAAAATCGAGAGTTTCGGCATTCCAGATTTCCACAAGTCCATCATCACTTACCGTAGCAATTTTTTTGCCATCAGGACTAAAGCTAACATTCAAAAAAGCATAACCATGTCCTTCAATAGTTTTAATTTCTTGACCATTTTCTACATTCCAAAGTCGGATTGTGCCATCAGAACTAGCAGAAACTATAATTTTGCTATCAGGACTAAAGCTAAATTTAGTAACTCCCGCAGTATGACCTTTGAAAGTTTTGATTTCCTGACCTTCTAAACTCCAGAGTTTAATCGTTTTATCCTGACTACTAGAGGCAATTGTCTTACCATCAGGACTGAAACGAACATTAGTGATATAACTATTATGTCCTTTGAAAGTTTTCAGATTTTTTCCCTCTAAATTCCAAAGTTTTATTGTCCCGTCATGATGACCAGAAGCAATCATCATGCCATCAGGACTAAAATTAACACTACGAACCCTACCACCATTTCCTATCAAAGTTCTCAGTTCTTGATTATTTATATCCCATAGTTTAACCGTACCATCATAACTAGCAGTTGCCAGAATTTTACCGTTAGGACTAAAGTTGACATCAATAACTTGATCTTTGTGTCCTTGAAAGGTTTTAATGTTTTCACCATCAAGACTCCAAATCTTAACCGTTTGATCAAAACCTACAGTAGCAATTGTATTACCATCGGGACTAAAGGTAATGTTCCAAATCCGATTCCAATCAAGATTACTGTTGGGACTAATAGATTTGAGTTTTTGACCATCAATACTCCAAAGCTGAATAGTTTTATCATCTCCTGCTGAAGCAATGATTTTACCATCGGGACTAAAATTAATAGCCCAAAGAGAGTCAGAATGTCCAATTAAAGTTTTGGGTTCTTGATCAAGATTCCAAAGTTTAACTGTATTGTCAGCGCTCGCAGAGGCAATAATTTTATGATCGGGATTAAAACTCACACTAAAAACAGAATTATTATGCCCTTTGAGAGTTTTCAATTCTTTACCTTCAATACTCCACAATTTAACTGTGTTGTCAGCACTACCAGAAATGATCGTCTGACCATCGGAGCTAAAGCTAACACTAGTAACATAATTATCATGTTTGCCAATAGTTTTGAGTTCTTTTCCATCTAAATTCCAAAGTTTAATAGTAGTGTCTCCTCCCGCAGTAACTATGGTTTTTCCGTCAGGACTAAAACTAACATCAAAAATAGATTGATTACCTGCTTTCCAGGTTTTAATTCTTTCTCCATTTGCACTCCAAATAATTATAAATCCCCCTAAATCAGCCGTAATGATGTTTTTGCTATTAAGACTACAACTGATGCTCCAAATAGGAAATTTATGACCTTTGAGAGTTTTAATTTCTTGTCCATCAATACTCCAAAGTTGAATAGTATTGTCTTGACTAGGAGCAGCAAGGATTTCACTATCAGGAATAAAACAAAGACTATTCATGAAATTATCTTGGTTATCTTGTCCTTTTAAAGTGATTAATTTTTCCCCATTTATTTGCCATATTTCGATAGTATTATTTGCACTTATAGCCGCAATTATTTTATTATCTGGACTAAATTTAACATTTCTAAACCTTTGATTATTATCAATAAATTTTCTGATTTCTTTGCCATTGATATTCCATAGTCTAACTGTATTATCTTCACTAGCAGTAGCAATTATTTTTCCATTTGGGCTAAAAGTTACACTTCTGACAGCATCATTATGTCCTTCTAAACGATTTCGTTCTCTGACTTTATAAACTGCTCTTTGTAATGCTAATTTTACAGATTCTTTAGTGTTAGCATCTGTCCAAGTTGCTGATTTTAATTGTCTAGCTGCTTTTATGGCTGCAATCAAAGCATCAAGTTCTCTATTTGAGTTTAATAAAGCATAGGAAGATATACTCAAAGATGTGATTTTTTCTAATTGTATATCCTTAATCATTCTATTTGCCCAAGTTCCAGTAGCCATCGCTGTAACTATGGTAATTACTAATACTCCTCCTCCTATCTGAATCCGTTTTTTAGCTTTTTGGTTAGCTACTAATAAAACATCATTTGCTGTTGCTAAAATCCCAGATGCTTCTGCTTCTATTTGCAATTTTTTCTGAATATCTCGCTTTTCTAATTCCTGACTAGCATCTAAGAATTTACGATCTAAATCACTCAAACCTTTATCTGCTGCCCAATTACGAGCATCTTGTAAACTTTGACCACGTAATAACCGCGATTCATCTTGAAAATTGGAACTTACCCAAATATTTAACATTTGTGCATAAGGTCGAATATTTGCTAAGACTTTATCTAGCCATATTTGATTAAATATTTCCGCATAAATGCAATTATAAATTCTCAATTTTCCCTGTTGTTTAACAATTAATCCTGTTAGTCGTAATTGAGTTTGTTCAGGGCTATCATCGGCAATTATTTCTCCTTCCTGTAATATTTGCTGATATAATCCTAATAATCGCCCAGTTTGATTCTCTGAGCTTTGTAAAATTCGATCTCTGATAGTTTTTAAATGTTCTGGTTCATCTTGTGCTTCCCAATTTTCGATAATTTGAGTTTGGACTAATTTCTCTACATATTCTTTTTCCTGAAACTTTGGAAATGAATTACTAGAAATACAAATTAATTGACAAAGTTTTTGGGTTAAAAATGGTTGTCCTCCAGTCCAATTTAACACCTCTGATAATATTGTTTGTGGTCTAGCAACTATGTCCTCTAAACCTTGCATTAAGGATTCTACTTCATTTAATTGAAATCCATTTAATTCGATAGCTCTACCAATATTAAAAGGGGTGCGATTTTTATCAGCAATTAAATTAGAGGGAGTTGCTACTCCTAATAAACAAAAGGTGAGCCGTTGATATTCTGGATTATCTGCCCGTTGATTATAACAAGCACGAATAAAGGCAAAAAAATCATCTTTAAAACTTATCCTTAAAATACTGTCAACTTCATCAATGAAAATAATAATTTTTCCAGAAAATTCTGTTAATAATACATCATCGATTAATTCACTTAATCGTTGTTTTGGTGGTAAAAACTCCCGTTCTCTCCACCAAGTCCCAAAATTCACTTTTTTAGACAAACCAAAACCCCGCAACAACTCAGAAACCAATCCTCCATACCATTCAGAAGGTGTAACATGACTACCAATTCTAGTTAAATCAACTGATGCACATTTTATTCCTTCTTCTTTAAGCTGTTTCATAGTATGTACGCGCAGACTCGACTTACCCATTTGCCGCGAGTTTAAAACATAACACAAGTCTCCGTTTTTTAAGCCTTCATAGAGGTCAGAATCAGCTTGTCTAATCACATAAGTAGGATGCTGATATTCTAGACTGCCTCCGAGTTTGTAGTAGTTGAAATTTGTCATACTATTTAAGTAATTTAGGCATCTTGCCTGCTATTAGTGTATTTTATGGAGATGAAATTTGCTATCAATGAATGAATATAATTTAAAGGGTTTCTCCAGAAAAAACATATATTTTGGGATTTACCTGATTTTTTATGACATTTACTGATTCTTTCATATACAACTGATTTTTTAGGCAAAAATTCTCAGTTAAACCACTGATTTTTTAGGTATAGACAGCAATTAAATAAAAGAGCATAATCTTAGTTAACGAACGGTTTGCGATTCAAATTCACAAATAGAAATCCAAAGGAAATTTTATGAAAGTTAAAAAACTCGGTTTGGGATTATCAACACTTGCAGCCTTGTCAGTATTTACAAATCTTGCTTTTTCTTTGCCTGCTGTTGCACAAACATGGCAACGAGTTCCCGGTTGTGCCAAGAAAATCGCCCTTGGTGGTGCTGGTGCTTGGGTATTAGGTTGTGCCAAAGGTGGCAGTGGTGGTTATCAAATCTTCTCCTGGAATGGTTCTGCTTGGGATTTAGTTCCCGGTGCGGCTGTAGATATAGCTGTTGACTCCAGTGGTACTCCTTGGGTCGTTAGCACCGGTGGAGAGATTTTCCAAAGAAGTGGCAATTCATGGCAACGAGTTGCTGGTTGTGCCAAAAAAATCGCTGCTGGTGGTGCTGGTCCTTGGGTATTAGGTTGTGCCAAAGGTGGCAGTGGTGGTTATCAAATCTTCTCCTGGAACGGTTCTGCTTGGGATTTAGTTCCCGGTGCGGCTGTAGAGATAGCTGTTGACTCTAGCGGTAGTCCTTGGGTTGTTAGCACCGGTGGAGAGATTTTCCAAAGAAGTGGTGATTCATGGCAACGAGTTGCTGGTTGTGCCAAAAAAATCGCTGTTGGTGGTGCTGGTCCTTGGGTATTAGGTTGTGCCAAAGGTGGCAGTGGTGGTTATCAAATCTTCTCCTGGAACGGTTCTGCTTGGGATTTAGTTCCCGGTGCGGCTGTAGAGATAGCTGTTGACTCTAGCGGTAGTCCTTGGGTTGTTAGCACCGGTGGAGAGATTTTCCGCGCACCATAATACCTACGGCGTATTCCTAGAGGGAATCGCCAATATCAAACTTCAAAGCATAATTCAAATCAATAGGAAATTGGAACAATCATGAAATTTAACCTACTAAAAAGATTCTTGAGTATTTCAACTTTAGGTTTGTCAGTCTGTGGGATTGTGCTAACATCATCATCTTCCGTTTATGCCCAATATAAAAGTTTGTACGGTCAAGTTCAGTCCTTTCGTTCGTATAACTTTCCTGATCGCTATATTCGCCACCGAAATTTATTGGGCTACATAGAGCCAATTAATAACGAACTCGGAAGAAAAGACGCAAGTTTCAAAATTGTTCGGGGATTAGCAAATAGCAAATGCTCTTCATTTGAATCTGTAAACTTTCCAGGTCACTTCTTGAGACACGAAAATTTTCGACTCCAGTTGTCAAGGATGATCAATCAGCAGCTTTTTAGGGAAGATGCTACTTTTTGCATTAAAGGTGGAGTCTTTGGTGATGATCAACGTTGGACATTTGAATCTCTCAACTTTCCTGGACACTACATCCGACACAAGAATTTTGAGTTGTGGGTAGAACGCTCAGATGGTAGCGATTTATTTGCACAGGATGCGTCATTTAGGATTTTCAATCCTCTCTATCGGTAGGGTAATCTTGTTCGTCAATCAAAACTACTTTTTTTCCTAATATCTAATGAATAGAGTTGACCTTCATAAAATATTCACTGCTACAAAATATTGGAGATATTTCATGTCATTAATTAAATTACGTCAAACTCACAACTTACTTACCAAAGGCTTATTAACTAACATTTTCACTGTGGCTGTTAGTTCAATATTTTTCACCAACATTGGTATCAACCAAGCACAAGCTTCCTGTGCAGCACCTTATAGCAATCTTGATTTTGAGCAACAGCCATCTTCTTATTGGCAAACAGAAGGACGTGCAGGTTTTGATATTAAGAAAGGATATAGTTTTAAGGGTGAAAATAATGCCTGGATGCGGAATGTTTCCGGTTGGAATGGTATTCGTCAACAAGTACGTCTCAAACCAAATTCTAACTATATTTTGGAAGCTTATGTGAGAACATCAGGCAATGTTACGGATGGATATTTCGGAGTGCGTGATAGTCAACAAAAAGTTTGGTCTGAACTCAAATTTGCTGGTTTATCAGAATATACAAAATTAACATTACAATTTAGAACTGGTAATGCCTCAACTTATAACATCTTTACAGGTTTGTGGGCTTTAGGACAAGATAGTTGGGTGCAAGTTGATGGTTTTTCTTTAAAGGGGCCAAGTCCAGACTGTCCTAGTCAATAGGAATTTTCATTAGGTTTTATCAATTTACTTCCCCAATCAAAATTATGAAGTTACTCCAAAAGTGTTTGTTAGGTTTAATGCTGATTCCCTGTGGATTATTATTTAATCTTGGGACAACTAATGCCTCACAGGTGGTCACTCAGTGGTATTTTGGCTCATGGGATTGTAATATTGACGGTCGTAATGCCAAAATGCAGTGGCTTGTAGTTGATGACCCGCAAACTCAGTGTGATGGTGATGTCTGTAGGACTACATCAGGTGTTAAGGTTGTAGGACAGTTCAGTGATAATGGTAGTGCATGGGTGTCACTAGCAAAACATTCTGCAAATTCAACATCTCTCTCAATTCGTTATTTAGGTCAAGAACAAGATAACTGGTTTTTGAGATACAATGTTAAATCAGGTCGGGCTATCGGTTGGACTACCTGGAGAGGCAAACGTTATCCTTTATCTTGTGCAAATAGAAGACGTTAGGAAAAAATTTCACGAATACAAATATTGATTTTAATTCTGCAAATGTTCTCGAAAATATTGTTGATATAACTGACAACTTGGTGTTAATTTATCTCCTATTCTCTTTACTAATCCTATGCTGTAAAGTTGATATGCTGAAATTGTTTCTACGCTTACAGGTTTTTGAGCCGTAACTACTTCTAGGAATGCCTGAGTTAGATGAGGATTAATTTTAAAAGTATGCAAAAATCGCCGCAAATATTCTTCGTAAATTCCGGCATTTGTTGGCGCATTTTGCAATAAATTTTCTAAAGTTATATCCCCAAGTGCTAGATGATAAAGTGCCAATCTAATTAAATATGGATGTCCCCCAACTAGAGACATCAATTGCTGTAATTGATTTTGATTATAATCAAGTTGATGATTGTGGGCTAAAACTTTTATTTGTTCTTGCGTAAATTCTGTTAATTCCACTACTAAGCCAACATTAAAGGGGGATTGATTGATATCTAATGACCCATAATTTTCGGTAGAATGGACTACAGCTAATCGTAACTTTTCCCAAATTTCTATGGTTTTTGCTTCTTCATGCCAACTTCGTAACATGGCAAAAAAACCTTGAGAAATTTCGGGATATTGAAATACTTTATCTACTTCATCTAATGCCAAAACTAAATTGTTATTGATATTGTCTAAAATGTGATCTTCAAAATATGTGGTACAATTAATAATGCTACCTCTATATTCATCCCAAGATTCATTTAATAAAGAAGGTAATTTTAATTTGTGACTAACATAAGCACAGAACCAGCGTAAAAATTTATCTAAATCATTAAAAACAGTTGCTTCTGCTTGCAAAAAATTTAATCTTACTGTGTGATAACCTTGCTGATTTGAGTGAGCGATAATTCTATCAAGTAGGGATGTTTTACCCATTTGATTTGGGGCTTTAATCCGAATTAGAGAACCAGCCTGGAGAATTGTATCATAACAACGTTCTTCTATTAGATTGCGTTGAATATAAAATACAGAATTTAGAGGAACTGAACCTTTTGGGTATTCTGGTAAAAATTCATTTTTGATGGGATTAGAAATATCTTGATCTAATTCTGTTTGTAGAATGTTGTTATTGTTAAGATGCGAACGTTCAACTGCTGCACGAAAATTAGTTTTATTAACTTCTTCTCCTAATGCTTCTGAAAGTAATTTCCACAATTTGAAACCTACATCTTGGCGGAGATATTTGGCTGTATAACCTTCATTATTGGCAATTTCATCATAATTTAGACCTTGCCAAGATCCTTTCAGGATAATTATCTCCACATCTTTCAAGTGTCTGTTAACTTTATTAAAGACAACTGTATCTAAAATTTGTAATGCTTCTTCAACGTTCATATATTTAATTTATGCCGATTGAAGTCAGTATATCGAGTTTGTGCCGAAAAAGAAATATCGAAATTTGGATACATCGCTTACTTGTTAAGGTATTCTCATTAATTGAGACTATCCCGCTAACAGTGGGATGGGTTCTTTTTCATCTAAAATCTCCAGAAGACTCCCACTACAGATGATTAACTGATATGATTTGACCTGGAAGGGAGCAAATCAAAACAGCATTTATCGCAAATTTACTGATATATAACTATGGTTGTTGTAGCAATTCTCGCGGCAGGAAAAGGCACAAGAATGAAATCAAATCTGCCTAAAGTTTTACATTCTTTAGGTGGTAAATCTTTAGTCGAACGCGTTATTGAAAGTGCTGAACCCCTTTTACCTTCACGCAGATTAGTAATTGTTGGCTATCAGTCCCAAGAAGTAAAAACGGCTATGAATGCAATTCATGGTGTGGAGTTTGTGGAACAGACTGTACAATTAGGCACAGGTCATGCTATCCAACAATTGCTTCCCCATTTAGAAGGTTACACTGGGGATTTATTGATTTTAAATGGTGATGTCCCTTTATTACGGACGGAAACTTTAAACAACCTCTTACAAACTCACCAAGAAAATCAAAATTCCTGTACTATTCTCACCGCACAATTGTCAAATCCTCAAGGTTACGGACGGGTTTTTCGTAACAGTGAATGTATTGTCCAAAAAATAGTTGAGGACAAAGATTGCACTCTTACCCAAAGAGAAAATGACCGCGTGAATGCTGGTATTTACTGTTTCCGTTGGCCAGATTTAGCAAAGTTTTTACCTCAATTAGAAGCAAATAATGCCCAAAAAGAATATTACTTAACTGATGCTGTCACTCAGGTTGGTAAGGTAATGGCTGTAGATGTGAAAGATTACCAAGAAATTTTGGGAATTAATGATAGATTGCAATTAGCAACAGCTAACGATATTTTGCAAAGACGGATTAAGGAAAAATGGTTGTTAGCAGGTGTTACCTTAATTGATCCTGCAAGTATTACTATTGATGAAACGGTGGAATTACAACCAGATGTGATTATTGAACCGCAAACTCATTTGCGCGGAAAAACGATAATTCAAGCTGGTAGTCGCATTGGTCCGGGGAGTTTAATTGAAAATAGTGAGTTGGGTGAAAATGTTACTGTTCTCTATTCTGTAGTTACAGATAGTATTGTTCAATCTCAAACTCGAATTGGACCTTATGCTCATTTACGTGGTCATGCTAAGGTGGGTGCTAATTGTCGAATTGGTAATTTTGTGGAGTTGAAAAATACCCAATTAGGCGATCGCACTAATGTATCACATCTCTCATATTTGGGTGATACGACAACAGGAACTCAGGTCAATGTAGGTGCGGGAACAATTACTGCTAATTATGACGGTGTGAAGAAGCATAGAACAATTATAGGCGATCGCACCAAAACCGGTTCTAATAGTGTTTTAGTTGCACCTATTACTCTGGGTAATGATGTCTACATAGCCGCAGGTTCAACGGTAACGGAGGATGTCCCTGATGATTCTTTGGTAATTGCAAGAAGTCGTCAAGTTGTGAAGCCAGGTTGGAAGATGAAAACTGATAGTTAATGTTTTTTTGGGTGCGTTAAGAAACGCACCTTTTTATAGCTATTTTTAGGTAAATGAACTACGGTTTTTGTTTCGCGCAAAGGTGCAAAGGAGCAAAGACGCAAAGGAAGAAATTCATTTTTATGCAGAAATCTGATTAATTCCTACTTGATAAAGAGCATTAATAATGTGAAAATTAAAACATGAACCAAACTTTTAACGTTTACTGTGATGAAAGCTGCCATCTAGAAAATGATCATCAACAAATAATGGTGCTGGGTGCCGTTTGGTGTCCTTTAGAAAAAACGCGAGAAATTTCAGTTCATATCCGGGAAATTAAGAAAAAACATGATCTAAAACCAGAATTTGAAATTAAATGGATAAAGGTTTCACCCGCTAAAATAGCGTTTTATCTCGAATTAATAGATTATTTCTTTGATAATGAAAATTTGCATTTTCGAGGTCTTATTGTAGCAGATAAATCCCAACTACAACATGAGGTTTACAATCAGACTCATGATGATTGGTATTATAAAATGTATTTTACTTTGCTCAAGACAATTCTCAGTCCACAAGCAAATTATAGAATTTACTTGGACATTAAAGATACACAAGGAGCAAAAAAAGTTGCCAAATTACATGATGTACTTTCTAATAACCTCCTTGATTTTTCACGCCAAATAATTGAACGGCTTCAAACTGTGCATTCTCACGAAGTAGAAATCTTACAACTTGCAGACCTTTTAATTGGAACTATTTCCTATATAAATCGAGGACTTTCTAGCAATGCAGCTAAAATTGCTTTAGTTGAGCGAATGCGAGATCGTTCCGGTTATAAAGAAAATGCCGAAAACCCTTGAAGATGTGGCTGACTCAGGAAGCCACATCTGTGCTTCAGACAAGGGATGAAGGCTAGTTGCAGGATTTATCCTGCATTGACACTGGATCTGGCAGACTGTCTATCCAATCTTCTATTAGTCTAGTTACAGAATATTCTTTTTGTTCGGCTAATAACTTTAGTTTATGGAATCTGCGCGGTGTCGTTCTAATTCTTATATATTCAGTCTTCATCTTGTCTCCTATTTGTTTCCTATCTATGTTACTATATTAATAGGTCGTAAACAAATAAAGCAATGATAGTTCTAGAGTATAAAGTCAAGGGTAAACAGCATCAATATAACGCGATAGATGATGCAATTCGGACTACTCAATTCGTTCGCAATAAAGCGATTAGGTATTGGATGGATGCACCACGTGAACTAAAAGTTGATAAGTTTGCCCTGAATAAATACTCTACTGAACTTCGGAAAGAATTTCCTTTTACTGCTGAGTTAAACTCAATGGCTGTGCAATCAGCCGCAGAAAGAGGATGGTTTGCTATATCAAGGTTTTACGACAACTGTAAATCTAAAAAGTCTGGTAAAAAGGGATTCCCCCGTTTTCAAAAAGATTGCCGTTCCGTTGAATATAAAACATCAGGGTGGAAGCTACATAAAACAAAGCGACGCATCACTTTTACCGACAAGAAAGAGATTGGTGAACTCAAATTATTAGGCAAATGGGATATTCAATCCTACGAACTTAAAGACATTAAACGAGTGCGCTTAATCCGTCGTGCAGATGGATATTATGCTCAGGTTTGTATCGGCATTGATGTTGTAGATATTCAACCGAAAACGGGTAATGAAATCGGATTAGATGTTGGTATTGAGTCGTTTTACACTGACTCTAACGGACATCATGAACCTAACCCTAAGTTTTTGAGAAAGGCTGAAAAATCAATCAAACATTCTCAAAGACGGATTTACAAAAAGCATAAAGGTTCTAGTTGCAGAAAAAAAGCTAGAAAACTTTATGCCAAAAAGCACTTAAAAGTAAGTAGGCAACGTATAGAACACGCTAAGAGAATAGCGCGTTGCGTAGTCAAATCTAACGATTTAGTCGCCTACGAAGATTTAAGGGTTTCAAATATGGTAAAAAATCATTGTTTAGCAAAATCAATTAGTGATGCTAGTTGGTATTTGTTCCGACAATGGATTGAATATTTTGCTGTTAAATTTGACAAGATTGCTATAGCTGTTACTCCACACTATACTTCTCAAAAGTGTTCTAGTTGTGGCGTAATTGTCAAAAAATCTCTATCAACTCGCACTCATAATTGTAGTTGTGGATCGTATCTTCACAGAGATACAAATGCAGCAATTAATATTTTAAATCTTGCAAAAGCTAGGGGAGGGCATCCCCAAAGTAACGCTACAGGAGTTGAAGCCACTACTCTACTTGGTGCAAGCCTGGTTGAGCAAGTTTTGACGATGAATGTAGAATCCCCTCGGCTTTAGCCAGGGGAGTGTCAAAGCCTAACCAAAACTACTCTCTATCTGGAAAATAAGGTAAATCTTCTTTGCTGGCAAGCATCGGAGGTTTTACAATGAAACAGCCTATATGGCTACCACCTCTAGTTTTATTGAATGATTATGGTGGTAATTCGGAAGCTTACTTAGAGGCAGTTTACACCATCTTCAAAGGGGATTTTATTGATAGTAAACCTAGTTTTAAAGGTATAAGATTTGGGCTTAAACGTTATCCTTTATTGCAAGATAAAGAAGCTACCTTCTGGCACATTACATCAGAAGGCAGCCAAGAAACAGAACGCATTCCTGATTTTCGCCGTTGTGAACGTATTCGCTGGTTACGCCCTATAATTGAAAACTCTGAAGATCCTGCTATTAAAGTTTGGGAAAATGACAGAAAAGGGAATAAACGTATTTGTCTGTGGCTAGACAGTGAAGACTATCTTGTAATTTTAGATAAACGCGACAGATATGTGCTTTTGTGGACAGCATACTTGGTGACGCAACCACATCGGCAGCGAAAACTACAAAAAGAATATGAAGCCTATAAAATGGCTGATGCCGCTGATTAGGCGGCATCGTTACTCCTTCTACACATGGCAGATGAGCTAAATGATTCTGTTTCTTATCTCCATTATATCCAAAATAGTTCAGATCGTCAAATTCATTTTTTCTCCTGCTTTATTAATTTTGAATTGCTTATGGTGGGTTAGAACCATTTTAGAGACCTCCACAAAAAAGATGATCCAATAACTATACTGGTTTAGTAAAAATTTCCACAAACCATTTTTTGAGATTAGGGAGGCGGTAAATCTGTGTTTCAAGTTCTGCCATCGCTAAAGTTGTGAGTTTAACTCAGTAAGGAGTAAAGCTTGTCTACCAAATTGACAACAGGATTTTTACCCTTAAATGTGAGAGTTTGAGCAAAATTCAGTACGGTTTCAACAGTATCAAGTAAACTACCATTCCAATGTTGTTCTAACCAACCAAAGCAGCGTTCTATTGGGTTGTACTTGCTGTGATCAGGCGGATAATAGGCGAGTTGTAAATTCAGTTGAGATGATCTGGAAAAATCGACAATCCGCTTCATAAACTGACTCCGACGAGAATGGTTTTCCGGTCCATTATCTTGATTAATTAGGGCTTGCTGAAAAAGTGGGAAAAGGCAAGATCAGAACTTCTTGGTTATTCAGTTAAGAGGTAAACATGAGTTTTTGTTGTTCATTGTCAGCCAAATTTCCCCTCAATACAATTACGAATTCTCTCATCTTCCAAGGCTTGTTTCTTTTTTTCTTTACTAACATTTTTTGGTGGTCTTCCCAACGGAGGTCCACTAATTCTAATTCCTCTTTCTTGACACCAAGAACAAAATAAATTTATTATTAACAATAAATAATTACCCTAAATTTATTAAATTTTTAGAATTTTAATCGAGAAATTAATCAATTTTTGAATGAAATTAGATATTTTTACAAATTGATTCACTAACATAGTATTTTGTCAAGATAATTTAGATGCGTTTCCCCTGAATAAATTCCCTGTCTAATAGCAAAAGTCGGTTAAAACCGACTCATGAAAAAACGCAAGTTTCTAACCCACAAACATCATAGAAAAATTACGTCCAACTTGCTAAACGGGGAACTTTCATCAATTCTTGACTGAGGCTATCGTGCAGATAACCATTAGTAGCTAAAATTCTTCCCGACTCAATTTTCATCGGAGTCCCATCATAAGCAGTCACATTTCCTCCCGCTTCCTGGACTAATATTATCCCAGCCACAACATCCCAAGGCGCAATTCCCCTTTCCCAATAACCATCAACTCGACCACAGGCTACATAAGCTAAATCCAAAGCTGCTGCACCATCACGTCTCACACCTTGGGTAAGATGGGTAAGATGACAAAACTCGGCATAATTGTTGTCAGGGGTTTCCCGTCTGTCATAGGCAAATCCACTGACTAACAGGCTTTTACCTAATTCCGCTGTTTGAGAAACCTGAATAGGGCGACGGTTACGGGTTGCACCTAAACCAGCAGCAGCCCGAAATAACTCATCCCGAAAAGGGTCATAAATTACTCCCACCTTGGGGACACCTTGAATCATCAAACCAATAGAAACAGCGAAACAGGGATATTGATGGGCGTAATTGGTTGTACCATCAAGAGGGTCAATCGCCCAGAGAAATTCATTATCTTGATTTCCCAGTTTTCCCGACTCTTCAGCCAGGATAGAATGTTGGGGAAAATGGCGACGCAATACTTCTAAAATTACCTGTTCAGAAGCTTTATCAGCAGCGGTAACTAAATCACCAGGACGGCCTTTTTCGGTGATTGCGTCTTCTAATTTACCTAAATAATCTTGTAAAACTACACCTGCGGCTAAAGCTGCTTCTGTAGCAATATCTAGAAAAATTTGCATATTTGTCGGTTGTCAGTGGTCAGTGGTCAGTTGTCGGTTGTCGGTTGTCGGTTGTCAGTTGTCGTTTTTTAACGAGAGAGACGGCGAAATTCTCCGGGGGTGATTCGCATGGGTTTATCGGGATTCCAAATGCCTTTTCCCATGATTCTTGCCCATTGTTGGGCGCGTTCTAGGCGTTGGTCGTATTTGTGATTAGGCGATCGCGCTACAAATAAAGCATATCCTTGTTTGACAACTTCTTCATTTAACAACAGTTTATCTTTCCATACATAAGCCAAAGTTCGGTTAAATTTATCCTTAGCTTCTAAATCAAATTCCAGATTCACAGCTTGATTTGCACCACCAATTAAACCTTCTACTAATTGTTTTGCATCCTCACCCCAAGGAAGTTGGCGGATATCTGGTGCATCTAAACCAATTAATCGGACTTGGGAAATTAAATTGGGTTGTGCTTCCATTCCCAAAACTTCCAAACTTTGTCCACTCACAACCCGTGCTATTTTTACATTAGCGGGAATGATTGAGGAATTGTTGTGGCTTTGACAACTCACCAACAGTAACAAACTAGCTAATATAATTATTCTCGTTACAAAAACGCGAAGACGGACTACTACAGTAGCCATCCTCGCTATCAAATTAATTAACATGATCACACAAAAAATCTTAGTCCTCATCTAAGGGTAAACCCGCTTTAACTTTGCCCTTACCAAAAAACCGCCCAAACTGAAGTTCATAAACCTCATCTTCATCTTGTGTTTCCACTTCCAAATCAGAACGAGCGTAACTTACACATAATAAAGCGTAACCTTGGCGACGTAAATCAGGAGAAAGCCCAATGGCTTCTGGTTGATGAATTTCTCCTGATAAAACTCTCACAGCGCAGGTTGTACAAGCCCCATTTCGACAAGAAAAGGGCAATTCTGTCCCATTGTGTTCAGCGGTGTGTAAGATATAGCGGTCTTCAGGAACTTCGAGAGTATGTGATGTCCCAGTTTGGCGATTGTAAACTTTAATTCTGTGGGTTTGAACCATCTTGATTTTTAGATTTGCGGATTTGGAGTTTCACACTTAATTATAAGGAAGAACGCCGAAAACCCTTGAAAATGTGGCTGACTCAGGAAGCCACATTTGGGCTTTAGACAAGGGATGAAGGCTAGAGGCTTTCCTTTATCCTGCATTGACGTTAATTTGAAAATTTGAAATTATTTCAAATTTTAATCCATATTCGTGATAGAATTAAATTGTCACTAAAGACATAAAAAGCTACCGAGGGACTCTCGGAAAGTTACGCTTGTCAGATATGATTTCGCCCGCCAGGGCAAACGAAATCAGGGCAAGAACCCAAATATTTAAGGAACCCTGCCTGAAACTGGGATAACTGAGGGATATAGACTGAAACTCTCTATAGAATCTCCGCGTCTAAAGACGCGGAGAGTGTCAGAAGAAGATTGCTTGAAAACTCTGCACTTTCAGGTCAGGGAGTGATGATAGCGCAGCCTGGCCTTAGCCATAGAAAATATCTTTTCCAAAATGGTTGCTTTTTTTTCAATCCTATTGTACTATAGCAAAGCGAGACACCTGGAGAGATGGCCGAGTGGTTGAAGGCGCAGACCTGGAAAGTCTGTTATGCAGAAATGTATACGAGGGTTCGAATCCCTCTCTCTCCATTCCCCAACAGTAATTAAGTTTGATTTAAAAATATTTGCTTGTAAGCTCACACAGCAGACTTTGCCCATAAAACTCAAAGATAATTTCTGGATATAAATAGTTAATTTCGCCCAAAAGTGGGCATTTTGTGTAAAGTATATGCAGGTAAATGGCAAAATATCATATTCACTTAGAAGAAATCGGCTAAAATCTACCTGATAGGTATTAACTCAACCAAGACTGTGGCAACAAATTAGTCAAAATTCAGCTATTGTCAGTTTACCTACAACAACATCCCCACTTTAATATTCAGAGGTATCAATGCAGTTTGACAATTTTAGCAAAAAAACAAACGAATATAAAGAACTTAAAGAAAAACCTCATTGGCAAAGCCCAGCAACCAAAGGCAATATTAAGCCTAAAGAACCTAATCCAGCTAATAATATCAGCTTTAATGAGGATGACAGTCGTGGACGAGTAGCAATTTTTATTGACGGGTTAAATTTATTTTATGCCGCATTACAATTGGGAATTGAAATTGATTATGTAAAATTGCTTTGTCGGTTAACAAAAAATTCTCGGTTATTACGTGCTTTCTTTTACACAGGAATGGATAGTGGCAACGAAAAGCAACAGGGATTTCTTTTATGGATGCGTCGTAACGGCTATCGTGTAGTTACTAAAGATATGAGTGTAGTTGTCGATAATTACAAAAAACCAAATTTGAACGTAGAAATTGCCGTTGACATGATTACTTTAGCACCCTATTATGATACAGCCGTCTTAGTTAGTGGCGACGGAGATTTATCCTATGCTGTTCATGCAGTTAGTAATGTGGGCGCTAGAGTAGAAGTAATTGGCTTGCAAACAACAACTAGCGATAGTGAAGCGCGTTCTAGAAATCACCTAATTGATGTGGCTGATGAATTTATAGATTTTGATAGTATTAAACAACACATTCAAAAAGATTCTACTATCGGGTATAGTTATCGGACTTCTTCTAATTACCAAGTTTAAATTCCCAATATATAAATTTTTCTCCTTTTTTTTGCAATTTTATCGCAACCACCTTACTGGTGAGGGTATTAAGTAGGTTAGCATTGAAAATTGTCGTTATGGCACTAGGCTTGAGGCAATACTTCGACTTCGCTCAGTAACCAGAGGCAAGAGTGAAGAGGGTTTGGGCGATTTTACTTTTCGTTACATATTACTCTTCGAGAAGCCGCTTCGCGTCTACGGGTTTTTCCGTTTACCTACTTAGTTGATCATAAAATAAAACTCCATCTAAAATAGGGTTTTATTCCCGACTGCTAAGATATTATCCCAACCTCAAATTAAAATAATTTGAGAGGATTTAATCCTGAATTTTATTTGACACTTTTCTCGTATCTGTGCTATACAAGTGTAGAAACAGCTAATTAACATTAATAGACATAACAGACTTTAAAACTGAACTTTAAAGTATGGCATGATCACTTCTTAGTTTGTTTTTAGCATTCACTTAAAACATATCTTCAATAGATATATTTTTGAGAACTTATATTATTAAAGGCGTAGGTAGTTCAGTGAATCAAATCCAATTAACTTTAGTTATTAGCTATGTTCTCATGACTGGCTATTTTTTTACTAATTGGTTAACATTTTCTCTTCGTCACCCTACATCTTCCCCACAGGAGAAATTTTTATCCTTGATCATGTTTGTGATCATCACTATTTTATGGCCTCTAGTGATTGTTAACTCTTGCTTAGAAGTGATCAAAAAAGGCAAGTTAGAATTTACTACAGTTGTTCCTGTACTTTTAGTAATATGTGCTTTTGGTATTTCCTACTATTTAAGTTCATTACCTGAACATTGGCTATGTTATTACGATCTATTTTGCCATGTTTAAATACTTGTGAAAACCAGTTTTAAATTGTCGATTATCAATTTTTTCTTGTCTTTTACCTAAGAGGTTGTTTGAAAAGTATTATATGAAACCCATAATCTCCAAAAACCTAACCCCCCTACCCCCCTTCCCTACAAGGGAATGGGGGTTTTAAAGCCTCTCCCCTGGTAGGGGAGAGGTTTGGAGAGGGGTCTGTTTACACATGAAAAACTTTTAAAACATCCTCTAAATACGCAATTTAACCTAAAGTTATACTGGTATTAACTTAATCTTTATTGATGGAAGATGTCGTAATTTGTGGTTTATTGTTTGGTCAGGTTCATATAGTGGTGGAGACAGGTAATTTCTTGAGAGTGGCAAACACCTCAAGCTGTGATACTTTTGTGTGAATTTTTATTTATTACCGACTTGAAATATTGAGTGTGTCAAAAGTATGGTTAATTATGGATGTCACCATTAAAACCTTATTCGTTTAACAATCAATGGTTAATTCTAGTCTTGTTGCCACACTCTATGTTAATCCTGCTACAGGAAATGATGCTAATACGGGTTCTCGTCCTAGTCCCCTAAAAAGTATTACCCGCGCCCTGAAACAGGCAAAAGCATCAACAATTATTCAGTTAGCTAGTGGAACTTATAGCACAGCCAATGGGGAGGTATTTCCCTTGACCATTCCACCGGGAGTGTTGGTAGTAGGAAATGAGGCAAATAAAGGCCAGGAAATGATCATTTCTGGCAGTGGTGAATATCAAAGTCCTAGTTTCGGGGTACAGAATATCACTTTTCTTTTACTAAGTGATGCGAGTCTTTTAGGTGTGACGGTGATTAATCCTGCCGCAAAAGGTACTGGCGTGTGGATTGAATCATCAATACCTACCGTGGCCAACAGTACATTTAAGAACTGTACCAGAGAAGGAATTTTCATAACTGGGAATGCGAAACCAGGGATTGTAGATAATTTGTTTATTAACAATAAAGTGTGTGGATTAGTCATAGCTAAGAATAGCAAAGGGGAAGTGCTGCGGAATGTATTTGAAAATAATGCTTTGGGCATAGCCATTAGTGATTTTGCCGCGCCTTTAGTAGCAAATAATCAACTTTGTGCCAATGGCACAGCGATCGCCCTTTCCCGTGATGCTAAACCAGTATTACGGCGGAATCTCATCACTAGTAACACCCAAGGTGGTCTTTTAATCGTCGGTAATGCCGTTCCCGACTTAGGCAGTCCCCAAGACCCAGCAGACAACATTTTTCGAGAACAGGGTAAATTTGATTTACAAAATGTTACAGATCAAAAAATCATCTCCGTTGGTAATCAATTAAGTCTTCCCCAGGTCATTGGGGCGATAGATTTCATCGCTGCTACCGCTGACACCCCCAGTCAAATCGGAGTCAGCAGTAGATTTGCTGATTTAGAAGGACATTGGGCGGCAGCCTTCGTGGAAGCCCTAGTCAGTAAAGATATTATCAGTGGTTTTCCTGATGGCACTTTTCAACCAGCCACACCCATTACCCGCGCTCAATATGCAGCTTTGATGACGAAGACATTCCAACTACCAGAAAGTAATCAACTAGATAAATTCAAAGATGTCAAATCCGACTTTTGGGCTGCCAAAGCCATAGCCAGTGCCGCCGATAGAGGCTTTTTAAAAGGCTTTCCCGATGGTACATTTCGACCAGAAAATAACTTAACCAAAATTCAGGCACTAGTCTCCATTGTCAACGGTTTAAACTTGAGTGGTGGTAATCCTAACGTCTTGATGGTATACAGCGATCGCGCTCAAATTCCCAGTTACGCTACCAATGCCACTACCGTAGCTACGCAAAAACTATTAGTTGTCAATTATCCTCAACCAGATCAATTAGAACCATTGCGGGAAATTACTCGCGCTGAAGTCGCAGTCCTAATTTATCAGGCATTAGTCGCCACAGGACAAGAAAATCCCCTTCCCTCCGCCTATATTGTCAAACCAGAGACAGAGATTCCCTCTTTTTCCGATATTGTTGGTCATTGGGCAGAACCATTTATTCGGGCATTAGTTAGTATGAACTTAACCCAGGGTTTTGCTGATGGCACATACCAACCAGATCAAGCCATGAGCCGCGCTCAATATACAGCTTTAATTGCTGCGGCTTTTAATCCCCCAGCCAAACGTCCGTCCCCAGAATTTACAGACATAGCCAAGGATTTTTGGGCAGCTAACGCCATTGAAATCGCAGCCAGAGGCGGTTTTGTGGGCGGATTTAGCGATCGCACCTTCCGTCCTACCCAAAACGTCCAACGGCTACAAGTCATAGTCTCCTTGGTCAACGGACTGGGACTTTTGGCAACTGCTCAAAAAACCTTAACCTACATTGACCAAGATAAAATTCCCGAATATGCCCGCACAGCCGTTACCATCGCTACCCAGCAAAAAATTATTGTTAATTATCCAGATCCCAATTTACTAGCACCCACGAGGGAAGCCACCCGTGCCGAAGTTGCAGCCATGGTGTATCAGGCATTAGTCACCAGTCAACGCACAAAAGTTATTAATTCACCTTATGTTGTTTTGCATATCAGCAATTGACAAGTAGAATGGAAAACACTGCCTATCACTTTTGCTGCTGGTGAAAAAACTACTCATGTAGCTAAAAGTACGTTAGGCTAGATGCGATGGGTGAAATGTTTATACCTATTGCCTATAACTCACAGCCCATGTTAACAACAGCCCCGGTCACTCAAACTTTCGCACCTCCTGCCGAACTAGCAGCTAAGTTATTAACTCACTACAGCTTTGATCTCAACGGACACAATGCTAGTGAGCTAGTTAACCAATGGCAATCTGAATATCCCCTGCATTGGTTACATTTAGCAGTTATTGAAGCTTTGTATCAAGGTCGTTATAAAGCCGTATCTGTACAGCAAATCTTGAACTTTTGGCGACGAAAGGGTGAGACAACCTACCATTTCAATATGGAATTTGAGCGCATGATTTGTAGCAAATTCCCTGAACGTCTCACTTCTGGGTCTCTACAAGTTTTACCACCCACTAAACAGGAAATCAGGATGGAAGAATATAAAAATCTTCGTTTATTACCTGCTCCAGTGAGTTATAAGTATCAAATAAATAATAATTTACAGCCAATAGAAGAAAACCGAGACTATGCTCCAAAAAGCCTAGCCCCAGCCCCTTCTTCTGGGCAATTAACAGCAAATATCAGACAAGAGCAAATTATTGAAGAAATTTCCCCCCCACCTGCCCAACAGTTAATGCTACCAGCAACGGCCAATCATCCCCCTATTGGTCAGTTTATGCCACAAAAGAGCGATCGCACCGAATCCTTTACATCCAAACTCAAATCTATGACTAGTGAAAGATTGGAGTTGGCATTTTAGTCAGTTGTCAGTAGGGGCGAAGCATTTGGAAGATAAATTATCGGTCATTGTCAAAAATAGTTCTCCCAATGCTTCGCCCGTACAGTTGTCAGTAGGGGCGAAGCATTTGGAAGATAAATTATCGGTCATTGTCAAAAATAGTTCTCCCAATGCTTCGCCCGTACAGTTGTCGGTTGTTACCAATGACAAATGACCAATGACCAATTATTTCACAGCCTGAACAACTGATTTTAAACCTTTGCTATTGAAGAGGTTAACCATTTCAGAGGCACTTTCTTGACTATTGAAAACTCCCACCTGCACCACCCTGCGGCCTTGCCAAACCTTGGGAAAAGCACCAGTAACCAGAGAACTGACTAAATTCTGTTGCTGCTGATTTGCAACCAACACTAGCACCCGGTAACTGACATTTTGCCCAGTAGCTGTATAAATTTGAGGGTCTGATATTGGGGCTGAATTTTGCATATTTTCCCCTGTGGCTGCTTGAGGAGCTACAAATTCAATAGCACCAGAATCAAGTTGAGTATAATTAAATTGGGATGGATTAGATAGATTATTTGGTACTCGTGGCAATTGATTGGGATTAGAAACGGGTTTAATTTTTAAAGGTGTTACCGTTCTTTGATTAGGAGCATTGGGAACTGTGGGGGCAGAAAATGTGATTGGCCTGCGGGCTGAAGTTTCTGTTGATAAAGAATTAGCACCAGGATTTCTGGCTGTAGATGCGGTTGTACCTTGAAGATCCACTTTACCGCTGATCCGACTACTAACCAAATTATTTCCCGCCGCAGAAATCACCAACTTCGCAGTTTGGGCGTTGATATCATGACGACCATTATTCCGAAAGATATTCTTTCCTGGGTCATAACTACTACCTAAATCTGGTCTAGCTTGGGCAATTACGACTAGACCATCTTCTCTGTTACCTTGAATCAGATTATTCCTTAGCATTGGTGTAGCATTTGCTTGGACAATAATCCCCGATCTATTATTCTGAATTTGGTTAGCTACCACCACCGGAGACGCATTTTGGGCAATATTAATCCCAAAACCAGTTTCTTGAAAGATATTTTCCCTGATTTCGGGGCGAGCATTTCCAGAAATAGTTATGCCATTAGCACCATTGCGAACAAAAACATTTTTACTAATACTGGGTGTCCCATCACCAGCGACAGCAATTCCATCTTGGGTATTCTTAGTAAAGGTATTTTCCCGAACTATAATATTACTGGATTCAATCCATAATCCATAACCACGAGGATTGGTATTAGTGACGGTGACACCACTTAAACTAGCTTGGTTAGCACCAACAATAGTCACATTTTGACCACCAAACCGGCGACTGAGAAATTCGCCACCACCAGTAATTGTCACAGTTTGGCCTTTATTGTTAATGTTGCCTTGAATGGCTATACCAGGTTTCAACATTAAAGGAAATACTTCTCCACTTTGGACGCTATATGTACCGGGAGAGAGGATAATTACACTATTAGAAGGTGATGCTTCTAGGGCTTGGCTAATTGTCCGCCAAGGTGCGCTAATACTACCATTACCTGTTTTGTCATTTCCTATACTGGGGTTGACAAATGATTGGTTAATCTGAGAGATTGTTTTTTCACGTTGAAGTATTTGTTCGCCGACCGTCGGAATTTGAGCGAAGACACTACTTGCACTGGTTATGAAGAGTATTGTACTCGTCACTCCTAAACCAACTGTTAAACTCAAAATTGAGCAACTCAGGGAGTTTTTTCGGGTGTTCACAGATTTTTGGGGGACTATCATTTTTTATAAAACTCCTCTAAAATTTATAGCAACAACATTGAAAGTCTATTTGGATCTGAGACTGGATATCAACTGTTATACAATTAATTTTTATACTATCTCATGATAGTATGTCTACGATGTTACTTGTATCTTGACAAATTGACCACGATTAGTTAGCAAGTATTTAATAATTAAAATATTAAAATATGAATCAGGCTGGCTATTACTATAAAAGCATTAAAAATGAGGTTTTGTAATGGTTTCAGCCCATAGTCACACACAACAAACTGTTTATCGCATTTTAGATGCTAATTTAGATCGCGCTCGTGAAGGATTGCGGATTATTGAAGAATGGTGTCGGTTTGGTTTAAATAATGCCCAGTTTTCAGGTATATGTAAACACTTGCGTCAGGAGTTGGGTACTTGGCATACGGCAGAAATCCGCGCAGCACGAGATACACAGGGTGATCCAGGAACGGATTTGAGTCATCCCCAAGAGGAACAACGGGCTGATATTACATCGCTATTACAGGCTAATTTTTGCCGGGTGCAGGAAGCGTTGCGCGTATTAGAAGAATATGGCAAGCTTTATCATGGGAATATGGGAGCGGCTTGTAAACAAATGCGTTATCAAGTTTATACCCTGGAAAGTAATTTGATGGGTTATCAGCGTCATCAGTTATTATGGCGATCGCATTTATATCTGGTAACATCTCCCGCAGATAATTTATTCGCAATTACCGAAGCGGCTCTTCAAGGTGGATTAACTCTGTTACAGTATCGGGAAAAGACCGCTGATGATTTAATCCGCTTGGAACGGGCGACAAGACTGCGTGAATTATGTCACCATTATGGGGCTTTATTCATTATTAATGATCGGGTAGATTTAGCTTTGGCTGTAGATGCTGATGGTGTCCATTTGGGACAACAGGATATACCCATTGCTGTAGCGCGTCAATTACTGGGACATCAGCGCATTATCGGACGCTCTACCACAAATCCCCAAGAAATGCAAGGGGCAATTGCCGAAGGTGCGGATTATATTGGTGTGGGGCCTGTGTATGAAACACCGACTAAAGCGGGTAAAGCCGCAGCGGGTTTAGAGTATGTGAAATATGTTTCCCAAAATTGTCAGATTCCTTGGTTTGCAATTGGGGGAATAGATATGAGTAATCTTAATGATGTGACGAAGGCAGGGGCGCAACGGGTAGCTGTAGTGCGATCGCTCATCGAATCAGATCAACCTACCCTAGCAACTCAGTATTTTCTTTCGCAACTGCACCGCATCAAATAAATCAGGAGTTTTGACAATCCCCGGTCTAAAGACACAAGGATGCCAGTCCTTGGTCAATTGCTGCCAGTACATCGGCATTTAGTTGCACTCCTGATGCAGCAGCATTATCAACAATTTGTTCTGGACGACTAGCGCCGATAATTGCTGAAGATACGTATTCAGAGTGTAGTACCCAAGCCAGAGCTAACTGTGCCATACTCAAATTTAAGTCTTGGGCAATGGGTTTCAGTTTCTGTACTGCTGTGAGAATGCGATCGCTAAACAAATTCTCCAGCAAAAACAAATTCATTTTTTCGTTTGCAGCGCGAGAATCTTGAGGAGGAGCTTGTCCCGGCTGGTATTTACCTGTGAGTATACCTTGAGCTAACGGCGACCAAACAATCTGACCAACACCATTAGTTGCACACAATGGAAAGACTTCCGCTTCCGGTTCGCGCCAAAGCATAGAATACTGGGGCTGACTGGAAACAAAGTGTTCAACATCAGCCAGATTGAATGCTGCTTGAATTTGCTCTGGACTCCACTCGCTAAAGCCGATGTAACGAGCTTTTCCCTGATGCACTACCTCAGTGAGTGCCATCATTGTTTCCTCCAAAGGTGTATTCGGATCGTAGCGATGGCATTGATATAAGTCAATATAATCGGTACGCAATCGCTTTAAGGAAGCATCAATTTGTTTTTTGATCTGGACTGCTGAAAGTCCTTGATCAGTAGGTGACATGGGAAAAAATACTTTTGTCGCTAAGATATAAGAAGATCGCTCAATTCCTTGTAATACTTCTCCCAAAAATGACTCAGCGCCACCCGCAGCGTAAGAATTAGAAGTGTCAATCAAGTTAATGCCAACGTCAAATGCTTTGTGAATGGAAGCCTCTACATTTTGCTGTTCTACACCTTCATAAATACCCCAGGAACCGAGACTGATTTCGGAAACGTGCAGTTCGCTGTTACCCAATTGTCTGTATTTCATTTTGATTTTGTATTTGATTTCTTAATTACGAATTACTTATTATTTGGTCAGTTTCATTTCCAGAGAAATTAATTAGGTAATGAGTTGGTAACAGCCTCATTTTGCTCTTTTGATGGCAAAGTCATATATATCTGTATTCCCAAAGTAAAAGCGCAAGATAACATAAACATAAATAAAGCTAACCATAAGAAATGATTACTATGAAAATAAAATGTTGATAAAGATAGAGAAATCAGTCCTAGTGAGCCACTAATCAAGTACGTATTGCGGATAGCAGATCCTTCACCCAAGCCAGCAAGATATCCATCTAGAATATAGGTAACTCCCGCGCCTAGGATCACAAGAACTAACCAAGGGATATAAATTTTAATTGCTTCTATCAATTCAGAATGGTTGGTGAATATATGAAATATAGGATCAGGAAAAAAGACAGCAGCCAGCCCAATTACTAAACTAATTACTAGGTTAGTTACTAATCCAACTTGCAAAAGTGGTACAAATTTATGTGTTACTCCTTGACCTTTAAAGTTACCTGTGAAAGTTGCAGTAGCATATTCCACTCCATCGCACATATACATACTTAATCCTACTATTTGCAGAAGTAAAATATTTTCAGCCAGAACATCAGTCCCCAGTGTTGCACTAAAAGCATTGAAGAGGACAAAAATAGAGACGATAACTATAAACCTAACAGACAGATTGCGATTCAGAACGAAAGAAGTTTGGAAGCCAGACAAATTTAGGAGTTTTCCTGTTAAAGCACCTACTTCTTTTAAGGTAACTTCACGGCTAATCATCACAAACCCTACAAATAAGGTTATGTACTGGCTCATAGCTTGCGATATTCCTGCCCCCATGCTTGCCCAATCCCAAAGGATAATGAAAAGGTAATTCAGGGCAACATTAGAACCATTTCCAACAATAGTGAGTAACAAAACGTTGCGATTTTGTTCTCGTCCAAGAAACCATCCAATTAAGACTAAGTTGACTAAAGCCGCAGGCGCTCCCCAAATCCGGCTATTAAAATAAGCAATGCCAGCAAGTTCCACATCTGGAGTGGCGTTCAACAACATAAAGCCTAGCTTCCCCAGAGGGTATTGCAACAGTAGCATCAGCAGACCCAATGCCAAAGCTATTAAAGTATTTTGTAGTCCGGTTAGAAGTATTGCTTCTCGGTCATCTCGTCCGACGGCTTGAGATGTAATCGCAGTTGTTCCTGACTTGATAAAGAAACAACTGTGGTAGAGAAAATCAAACACAAGACCGCCTAATGACACCCCTGCTAAATAACTAATGTTTGAAAGGTGTCCCAGGAAAGCTACGCTCATTATACCCGCTAAAGGTATCATAATGTTTGACGCTACATTGAGAGCAGCCATCTTCAAAAAGCGATATAGAAAGTCGTATTGGGAAAAAATTTTTGTATTCATTCAATTTTCTTGCTTGCAATTGATTTTATAGTGTGATAAGTTAGTGGGCTGCACATTTATTTATTCACCATACACCATTCTCTAGCTAACTATGATTTCTCAAATTGAACCTTGGATTGATGAAAAGGAGTTCGATGAAGTTAAGCGCGTAATTGACTCGACATATCTCACGGAAAGTAAAATCACTGCTGAATTTGAAGCAGGAATACAACAATTAACGCAATCTAAACATAGTATTGCTACTTCCAATGGAACTACAGCTTTGTACTGTGGATTAAAAGCATTAGATATTGGTTATGGTGATGAAGTAATTGTCCCAAATCTTACATTTGTCGCTTCATCCAATGCTGTAATTATGGCTGGAGCTAAACCTGTTTTTTGTGAAGTCAAAAAAGACACGCTTTGTATTGATGTTGAGGCAGCAGCAGCATTAGTGACAGAGCGCACTAAGGCAATAATGCCAGTCCATTTATACGGGCAAAGTGCTGACATGGTTGCAGTAAAAGAATTTGCTCTTGAGTATAATCTGAAAATAATTGAAGACGCTGCTCAAGGAATTGGCGTTAAATTCAAGGGAGAACACGTAGGATTACAAAGTGACGTAAGTGCTATTTCATTTTATGGTAATAAAACCATTACTTGTGGTGAGGGAGGAATAATACTCACTCAAAGCGACACCATTGCCCAAGCTTGTCGGCGGTTAAAAAATCACGGACGCGATCGCAGAGGCACATTTGTACACGAACATATAGGTTTTAACTTTTCTATTACCGAACTACAATCAGCAATTGGTGTGGCACAACTCAAGAAACTGCCAGAAATTATTCGCCGTAAGCAGGAAATCTGTGACATTTACAATCAAGGATTAGGAGATATCTCTCAACTACAAATACTACCAATAGATGAACGCTGTGAACCTGTATATTGGTTTACTTCATATTATGCCCAAAATCGAGCCGAATTAGAAACCTTCTTGTTGAGTAACGATATTCAAACAAGGCGCTTTTTCTGTCCTCTTCATATGCAGCCTTGCTACAAAGATTTAGTTGACCCCAATCTTGAATATCCTATCAGTGAGAAGGCTTATGAACAAGGAATTTCATTACCATCAGCTTATGGATTAAAGCCAGAACATCAAGCTTATGTTATTGAGAAAATCCGTGAGTTTTATTTAGGGTAATGAGCAATTTTGAATTTACTCAATGCCTAGAAAAACTTGTTACCAATCTGGTAACTTTGCCAGATAGTGAAGTTTTAGCTGAAGCTTTGGCCACAGGAAAAGATTATATAACATTGCTTCAGCACCAGGAAGTTGCAGGCATCACAGAAATTCGGACTATTCCCGGACAGGCTGCTCAAAATATTACCGGAGAGCCTGTGAATACCAAATTTCATGAGTACATAGATAACATTATTCGACCGCAAATTATATCAGGAGAAATTTCTGACGGCACACAAAGTAAATATGATGATAGAAAAGCTAGATGGTCTGGAGCAGGTGTAAGGGGAAATTGGTTTTGCAAAAATGAAGTTTTATATTTAGAAGTTGGACCGACAACTTATCCTAGATATCGTCAAGACATAGAAAGAACTAAAATTGAGTCATTAGAATTGATGATCAAAGGGTTAGAAAAATATAAAGATCCCTTTGTATATTTTTCTAGAACAATGGGTGTTACTGTAATTCCTATCTCTAGACAAGGTGGTATTTACATTGGAGAACGATCTTCAAATGTTGATTGTCCTGGATTACTCAATTTTGTAGCTGGTCTGGCGACATTTAATGAAATTCCTGCAAATATTAACTTTTATACTGATGCTCAACAAGAGTTAGCCGAAGAAGTCGGTATTTGTATGGAACTGAATAATTCTAATACTCAATTTGTTGGGATTGCTGGAAATCCTTTTACAAGTGAAAACGACTTAGTTTTTATAGTTCAAACCTCTGTTGACGAAGACCATTTTGAATCGCAAAGATTGAGTGAACACTCGCGGCTTGTACGTTTAAACAATAAGTCTGATGCTGAGAAGTTACTAAACGAAGGATTGTTACCTGGGGAAAATACAAAAAAAGCTATCGCCTATGCTTCTAGGATAGGACTAGAATATTTGGTTAAATATTTTTTTTAAAAAATCTAGCAAATATTACGCCTTTTTTAATAATTACAATGATAACAATTGAAGCCACTGCTACTGTAACAACAGACAATAAAGTAACAATTTCAGTTCCCGCTAATATTCCTCCAGGGACACACAAAATGGTGCTAACTATTGATGAGCAATTAATAGGAGATAACATAACCATATCACCCGATCAAGCCTGTGATCAGTTTAGACCTCCAATGGAATCAAATTTAGATTGTGTAGAGTTGTCTATAGTAGTACCTCTTCACAATGAAGAGCCTAATATTGATCACTTATTTGAGCGTCTTTCTTCAGTTTTGAATAAGCTAAACATTACTTATGAGATTATTTGTATAGATGATGGCAGTAGGGACAATACTGTCAAGTCTTTGATCAATCACCACTATCAAAATCCAGCTATTAAAATAGTGAGTTTCTCCCGTAATTTTGGCAAGGAAATTGCGTTAACAGCAGGAATTAATCACTCACAGGGAAAAGCCGTTATTCCAATAGATGCGGATCTTCAAGACCCTCCAGAACTAATTGAGCAACTGATTGATAAGTGGCGCGAGGGTTATGATGTAGTTTATGCTCAACGTCGTTTACGGTTAGATGATAGTTGGGTCAAACGCTTAACAGCTAAAGGATTTTATTGGACTATAGCCAAGGTAAGTCCTGTGGATATTCCTGCAAATGTGGGTGATTTTAGATTATTAGATCGACGAGTTGTAGAAGCACTCAAAAAGATTCCTGAACGAACTCGTTTCATGAAAGGTTTATTTGCTTGGGTGGGTTTCAAACAATATTCAATCCTCTATGATCGCCAACCCCGTTATCAAGGAGAGAGCAAGTGGAATTATTGGAAACTTTGGAATTTTGCCCTTGATGGAATTACCTCTTTTAGCCTTATTCCCCTAAAAATTTGGACTTATTTGGGGTTCGTTCTCTCATTTTTGGCATTCTTGTATGCCGCCTTTTTGATTATTTTAACCATGATTAAAGGAATTACAGTACCAGGCTATAATTCCTTAATGGTCGTTGTCCTCTTTCTCGGTGGCATACAGTTGATAGGATTAGGGATAATTGGAGAATATTTAGGACGAGTTTATGAAGAAGCCAAGCAACGTCCACTATATTTGGTGCAAGAATATCACGGTTTTTCCCATAATCCCCTGGATCTGGAATGCACTCAAAAAAGTTGACAATGTAGCACTATTCATGTAAGATTTTCCTGTTAATATTAAAACAGAGTTTTATGAATAATCTGACTAATAAAGAAGTTGTGAAACGCTTTTTTGAAATCTATAACACTCAAGATTACGAAGCTGCATACAAGTATATTGTTCCAAATTATATAGATCATGGGCTACCTCAAGTGCGAAGCGTAGAGGATGCGATTGAGATTTTGAAGCTGACTCATAAAAGCTTTCCAGATATTAAAGTAATTATTGATGATCTAATTGAAGAAAATGACAAAGTGGTGTTTCGAGGTTGCTTTACAGCTACGCACCTGGGCGAATTTCTTGGTATACCTTCCAGTGGAGCAAAGATAAAATTTGAAGCGTTGGAAATATTCAAGGTTGAAAATCAGAAGATTACAGAATCTTGGGGATACTGGCCGCTTTTAGAAATTGTGAATCAAATTCAGGTTTCACAAAAGCTTTAGGAAATTGGTTGCGCTTAACCGACAAGTATGGTTCTAGAAGCTGTTATCACCTTTATTTTAGTAATGATCAACTGCTACAGAGCAAGGGATTTTTAGATAATTTTTCACCCCTAATGCATATAATTAAAATTATCGTCCTGCATGGAAAATAAGTTTTTAAACCAAGAAAATGAATTTAGAAACACAACCTCCAATAGCTAAACAAAATGCCCCAATTTGGTTAAAAATATTAGTAATTTTCCTGATGGGGTTAGGTATCTTCTTTCGCTTTGCCCATTTGGGTCAAAGAGCGATTTGGTACGATGAAGCTTTTACTGCTCTATTTATTTACTGTTTTATACTCCGCAAGGGAATAAATTGAGCTTTTGCTTAAAGGGGATATATGGATATTGCTGTTGCTTATATTTTAAGTGTCTATATCTTTTCAGAGAAGCAATGGCAACAAAAAATTTGGCAATGTTTAATGGTTGGATTTATTTTAGCTGGAATAGTCTCAGATGTAATGCTTTTTCAAGCTGATACTTGGTGGCTACAAATAGGTAATCAATATTCTCTAGCTACTGCTAAATATATCAATAAATTTGATAATCCTTTACTATTAAGTAATAACAATATTTATAATATCGGCAGTTTGCTAATCTTAAATCATCTTTTAAATTCAAACACCAATTTACTAATTGTAGAAGATGACCATCTACCACTGATTCCCCAAAAAGCCAGCAAGATATTTTTATTTGATTCTGATATGACGAATAGCCAAAACTTGCTTGCTCGATTTAAGGAAGATAAAACCTATTCACTGAGGTTGATTGACGAGCCACTAACAGAACTGTGGCAAATCGAAAAAATTCAGAAAAAATAGAAATTTTTTTAACTTGGAGAAGTACATTAAATGTCTCAAGAGCAGCAATTAATCGGTCAGCGATTACAACGCTTTTTAAAATTCAATCTGATTTGTTTTTTCAGGTTAATTTTAAATAGTTTAATAGTCAATTGTTTATTTTATAGATTTGGCATGAATGAATATATCGCCAAGTTGGGGGCGATCGCTTGCGTTACCCTCTGGAATTTCTGGCTCAACCTCAAGCTAAATTGGCAGGTGAGACCTGAGAGGTTGTTTGAAAAGTTTTAGGTTGTGATTTTAGGCACTTACAGATCCCCCCTAACCCCCCTTAGCAAGGGGGGAACTAGAGTCAAAGTCCCCCTTTTTAAGGGGGATTTAGGGGGATCTGAAAATATTTGATAGACCATGAGGGACTTTTCAAACACCCTCTGACGTGTAAGTTCATTTTCACCTGAAAAGTGGTATGCTTATGGATGCTGATTACCCAATTACGAATTGTTGAGGAATCAATGGAAGGAAACATATTTTTAGAGAAAATTTTTAAATTTCTGATCGGTGGAGGTATCACAACCTGCTTTAACTTATTTTTAATTTTTTTGCTGATTGACTGGTGGGGATGGGATACTCCTGTACTACACAATATAGCCAATGCTATATCAATTGAACTCTCTGTGTTATTGAGTTTTTTCATTTATCGTATTTGGATATGGACAGAGGGGGAGTGGAAGATTAAAGAAGTTTTATTTAAGCAACTTCCCCTGTTTCATTTAGCGGCAGGAAGTGCAGTAGTTGCGCGAATTTTTTTTCTATTTCCCGTGTTAGACTATTTGAGTATTGATCATAAAATCAATACACTGGTTGGAGGTTTATTCGGTGCGACTATCAATTATATTATGAGCGATCGCTTTGTCTTTAAAAGTGACAATGATCAACAAACAGAACTTGATTTATCTGCTCTTCCAGAATTAGACGCATCTTTAGACCAAACAGAGAATTAAGCATCTTAATCAGGGCAAGCGCATCTTATTTTTAGAATGCTTACTGGACAAAGGTTTTGACGATTGTTAATTTTTGTAACTAAAAGTTGAAACCCTTGCTGGGCATGGATTACAGAATTTAGGTGCGTTTGCCCTGGCATCTTAATGAACTGATATCAAAATCATCAAATCGTTAATCTCAATGAGGTATCAATAGCAATGGAATCTCAAATGTATCAGGAAATGATGGAAGTCGAAGACAAACATTGGTGGTTTGTGGCCCGACGATCAATCATTGAGCAAGTTATTAAAAAGTTGAATTTACCCGCAAATGCAGAAATATTTGAAGCGGGTTGTGGAACTGGAGGTAACTTAGCTATGCTTAGTCATCATGGAAAAGTCTATGGTATGGAGTTAGATGAAACAGCACAAAATTTTGCTAATGACCTGAAAATAGGAGAAATTCAGCCCGGTTTTTTACCAAATAATATTCCATTTCCTGAACAAAAGTTCGACCTCATAGTATTATTAGATGTCTTGGAACATCTGGAAGAAGATACTGCATCTTTGCAAGCTTTGTCTGCAAAACTGAAGCCGTCTGGATGGTTGTTAATTACTGTTCCTGCTTATCCTTGGCTTTGGTCTAAACATGATGAGCTTCTTCATCATCAACGGAGATATTTACTCAATAACTTGCGGCAAATTGTTGGTAGTGCTGACTATAATATAAATTTCGCCAGTTATTTTAATTCTGTATTATTTCCTGTAATTGCAGTTGCTCTCCTATTACAAAAACTATTTAATAAAGGAGGTAATGAACAAAATATACCACCGAAGTTAATTAATCAAATCTTAACCTTCCTGTTTGGAATTGAGCGTTATTTGATAGGACGTTTATCTATCCCCTTTGGTGTATCAATCTTACTCTTAGCGCGAAAAAATGAAATAGTATCTGTAGGGTGCGTTAATTAAATGTCACGCACCATTAATCAAATTTACTCAAAATCAACCAGGGAATTATTTATTTATGGTATTACCAAATCAGTTAGTTAGAAATATTGTAATTTTAGCCATTATTACTTTTATCGCTCATTTTTGGCATTATCAAAACTTAGGATTATATGAAGATGATTATTTTTTAATCGCTCAACCAATGTCCATGAACTTTCATGATTTTGGTGATTTCTTTAAATGGCATATTCTTCATTATGATGCTACAGAAGGTCGTCCCTTACTCTACATTATTGAGTTTTCAGTGGGTTTTTTAGGTAAATTAATTGGAAATTTCCAATCTCTTTATTTAATCAATTATTTAGTTCTTTTAATCAACAATATTCTAGTATATTTATTTCTCAGTTCTCTTTGGAGACAACCCATTTTTATCATCACGGGAACTCTAGCTTTTACTCTATTTCCAGCAGACACTAATCATGCCTATTTAACTCATATATTTCTATATTCATCTTTTACATTTCTATTGTTAGCTTTTCTCTCCTATTTATCTGGTAGACAATTATTATCATACTTACTGATTTTCGCATCTCTTTTATGTTACGAAACAATGTTACCTCTATTTATTACCGCTCCATTATTTAAAAATCAGTGGAACAAAAACTTAGTTAAGGAAATGCTCAGACATACTCTAATTTTAGCAGCTATGTTAGGGACGATTGCAATTATACGCAAGATAACAGGTGAAGCTAGAGTTGATGGTTTAGATATTATCAAACTTATGCTGATTCCCATCCGCCAAATGCTAATCGGACCCTTTGTGAGTTTAAGTATGTTTTTCTATCGTCCTGCTCAAACTCTGCTAAATTTGAAAGGAGAATTATTAGTTTTTATACCTCTATGTATTTTAGGTTTTACATTACTTTTGTCTAATCTAAAAATTGAAGCAGAAGACAATAAAACTGAAGATGATTTGCCTATTTTATCACCGATTAAAAAGTTAGCATTCTTGGGGTTAGCGTTATTAATTTTATCTTATCCTTTATTTTTTACCGTTGCAGCCACTGAAATTAATGGCCGTAATTCGCGGGTTCATATGACAGCAGCATTAGGAGCTTCAATCCTCATTGGTTTGTTCTGTTATCTAATTATTAATCTCTGCCATAATAATAATTTGGCAAAAAATCTCGCTAATACAAGTTTAGCTGTATTGTTCTCCTTAATATTAGGATTTGGCTTAATCGTACAGCAAGAAAATCAGAAAACCTGGGAATACCAACGAGCTTTTTGGACTGATATTGTACATCTTGCTCCAGATATTGAACCAGACACAATAATTTTAGTTGATAGCCCTCATTTAAACACTGGGAAACATCTACACTCTTTTATTGAGTGGGGTGTACCTATGACATTGAGACAAATTTATCAATTTCCAAAAACATGGGAACGTCTGGATGAATTACCTCAAAGTGAAGATAAACCTAGATGGTATTTTTGGCAGCAGTACACACTTTATCCTAAAGTATATAGGTTGAGTGTTAACTGGCAGGACACAATAGTAAATCAAGGTAAATTTGATTTTAACCCTAATAGCAAAGCATTTGATTATTTTCTACAATGGGAATTACCTCGCCTTATTGACAGTCATAATATTATTTTGTTGCAGGAACAGAATGGAAAATTATTCCGTAGAACTGAGCCTTTGAAAATTGCCAATCAAATCTTTAATTTTAAACCCATTTCTGAGTCAACACTTGATTTTGAAAAAGGTGCTTTATATAGTTCCTTGATTAAACCAGATGATGAACTTTCTCCTAGTTATTTTGATAGTAAGATTGTGCTGACTCCCAAAGAAAAGAAATTAGAAGAATTGGGAATAACAACAAATTTTTTGAATTGATGTTGTTATAGAAATTTATTAAAAGTGGGAAATCAATATGACCAAAGAAACAATAATTATGCTAAATTAATAGAAATCAATCATTTAGGGATGTAACAATGTTGAATTTTTTCAGTGATTCTGAAGCTAAGAATGACTTAGATAAGTCATTTTATGCAGTTACTACACCATTTTTATTTTTGATTCTTGGGATATTTGCTATATCTTCCACTGCTATTTTTATCAAACTTGCACTTAATGAACTAAGCGTAGAAGCTATAATTTTTGATCGTTTATTGATTGCTACAATCACATTTGTTTGTGGGAATTTAGTTTCACATCTTTGGAAATCTCCAACGGATAATGATAATGATACTATTTCTCCAACAGCAAAGGAAGCTAATCAAATAAATTGGATTATTGTCGGTTTGATGATACTAGAGAGTATCACTCATTTAACAGGACGCTATATATATATGTGGGCATTACAAAACACTACTGCGGTGAATGCTCTGACTTTATCCAACTTCACACCAATTTTCACATTCTTAGTGGCTTGGTTATTTATTGGTAAGCAGTTTGATCGCCGTTTTTTGATGGGATTAGCGATTGCTGTAGGAGGAAGCATTTGCTTAACCCTAGAAGATTGGTTACATTCAGAAAATCAATTATTTGAAATAAAGGCAATACTAGGAGATGGAGCAGCCTTATTGTCTGCTATGGTTTATGCTTTAGCTATGTTACAGATGGAAAAATTGCTAAGATATTTACCAAATATCACTTTTTTAACATGGCGTTGTATTATTAGTTTGATTTTGATTACACCATTTGTATGGATTAAAGGTGATTCAATTTTTCCTAGCACTACTACAGGATGGTTAGCAATTTTAGGTTTAGGATTAATTTGTGAAGTAATTGCCCGTAGTTTAATTACTTATAGTTTTAAACATTTTTCTTCTACTTTTTTGACTATCTTTTTTTTGATAGAACCTTTCCCAGTTGCTTTTTTTGCTTGGATTTTCTTAGGGGAATTTCTCTCACCATTCAATGTCATGGGATTTGTTCTAATTGCTGTGGGTATTTATTTAGCTAAAACTGGGAAAGGTTCTGATCGTGACAATGACTAACTCTCTTTTACTTTATTGATGACTATTAACTATTTCGACCATTCATTATTAGAAAGTGTTTTTGCTAATACATATCTTTGTTTTTCTAATGGATTCACAAAAAAATGAATAATAACCACAGAAGCTAATATTGTTATTAGTGCAGATATTTTACCTAGCCAAGATTCTGATATACTACAATAGGGAATTATAATCTGTGAAATTTTAATAACTATTGTATGGATTAAATAGATTGGATATGACAAATTTCCAATGTATCTATCTAATTTATTATTAGCTGTTAGTTGAAATAATATAGGAATGATTGCCATCCAAATTAAGTAGGAAATTAAATAAGCATAATTCATCTTAATTATGCTCCCTAGTTGCTGGGTTGCAAATTTTGTGAGAAAGAAGAAAAGCAAAATAAAACCACAATAAAAAATATAGTATTTGTTACTAATCTGCAAGTTTATAGGCAATTTTTTGGTTAAATTAATTAACCAATTTGAATACAACCTAAAGCTGAGAATTCCCATTACAAATAAAGCGATCGCACATACAAAAAACCTATGAATCCAACCATTATACTTCACTCCAATCATTTCGTAAAAGAAAATACGGATTGTCAATGAAGATAGCAAGATTAAAAGTAATTTTTTGTTGGTAAATTTCACTATAACTGGAGCGAAAAAATAAAAAATTAATTCAACACTAATTGACCAAGCTGGTGGATCGAGTAGATATTTATAAAAAGGATATTGTCCCTCTGAAAGATCAATACTAAAATTTAATGCCGAAGGTAAATCATAGCTTAAAATAAAAACTAAATCCTGAAAAAAGATTGTTAAGTTAGAAAAGGTTGCAAATATCATTAAGAAAGTCGCATACAAGCTATTTTTTGCTACAGAGAAATTAATAAATGGCTCTAATTCTAACCATTCTCCCCACACAATGCCAAATATTAGACTCAGCGTTAAAATCATTCCACATATTAAGAAATAGGGAATAAAAATTCGGAGGAATCTGTTGAAGTAAAATTCCATTACATTAGAGTATTTTGGCAAAATCATAGCCATATAAAAACCAGAAATCATAAAAAATATTTCTACTGATTCTAAACCATCATGGACAAGCCACGGAAGTACAGAATTTGAGTGTTCTGCAATCACACATAATGCTAAATAAAACCTTAATATTCCCATGTCGTTTAATCTGTATTTTTTATTTTTTTAAACCCAGGAGATTGCTTATAAAATAGTTAAATTTTATTTCCGTCAGAGGATGCTTAAAAAATTTTTGGCGCATATAATAGAGCCTCCAGCACACTCCGTAAACGCTACTACATAAGTCCATGAGATATAATATCATTAAATAATGTGACTTTATCAGATGACTTAATGATAAAATATTCGTATAAAATTTTTATACCTAAAACAAAAATGAACCGAAAAATAAAACTGACCTATATCTTTACTCATCAAATCCGTTGGGTTCAGTTTGAGTGGGTTGCCCAATATACCGATAATTCTAAGTTTGACATTGATTATCTGATTTTAAATGAAGGTGATCCCATAGTTGATTTTTTACAACAGATGGAAATTCCTTATAAAACAACCTTTTACAACGATTATAGAAATACCCCTGAAGTTGTTAAATTTATTTATGATCATTTAGTAGAAAACAAAACAGACATAGTACATACCCATTGGTTTGCTGGCCATTTAGCAGGATTACAAGCTGCTTACTATGCCAAAGTTCCAGTCAGGGTTTATACGACAGAAAATACAGGTATAAAATGGACAAGACACGCTCGCAGTAAATATGAGTTAATTTGGCAATTTGCCACTAATGCGATCGCCGTTACAAATCAGGTAAAAGCGGGTATGATTGCCGATGGTGTGCCAGAAGATCAAATAACAGTCATTCCCAGTGGATTTGATCTCACACAGTATGAAAATATAGATCCCCAAAGAATTAAACAACTTCAAGACAAATATCTCAAAAATCACACTGGACCAGTTATTGGTGTATCGGCAAGGTATGTTAAATGGAAAGGAGTTGAATATATAATTGAAGCATTTAAAAAGGTACTAGAAACTCATCCTAATGCCCTTTTACTGTTATCAGGAACTCATACAGATACAAAGAATATACAAGAGCAATTCCAAAACATCACAAAAGATAGTACCAATAAACCTAACTATGCAGAGGCTTTGAGTGTAGTAGATAAATTGGCAGAATTACCTGCTGATAGCTATGTTGAAATCTATTTTGAAGAGGATCTTTTTGCCTTATTTCGTCTCTTTGATATCTTTGTTCATGTTTCTGATCCCATGATCGAAGCATTTGGACAATCTCCTATTGATGCAATGTTATCGGAAGTTCCTTCTGTGATTACAGCAACGGGTATTGCTCAGGATTTTGCGATCCACAAAGAACACGCTTGGATTGTTGATTATCAAAATAGTCAACAAATTGCTGAGGGAATTTTAACCTTATTAGAGGATAAGTCATTGAGGGAAAAAATCAAACAAAATGCTCTTATTTCTGCAAAAAATTATAGTATTCAAAATAAAATGCTCAAATTGGAAGAACTATATCTAAGAGGATGTTTTAAAAGTTCTTGATGATGTATCAAATATTTATTACCCCCCTTAATCCCCCCTTATCAAGGGGAGAAACAAGAAAATGAAAAAATGGCACAATGAACCACCAGATTGGAAACATCAGGAACAAACACTATCAGTCACTTCGGGACTGAAAACAGACTTTTGGCGCAAAACTCATTACGGTTTTATCCGTGATAACGGACACTTTTACTATCAAGAAGTCACAGGTAATTTTAGGGCTGATGTGAAAATTATCGGCAAGTATGAGGTGCTTTATGACCAAGCAGGATTAATGATCCGCGAAAACGATTTAACATGGTTAAAGTGTGGAATTGAATTTGTAAACGATGTACAATATGCCAGTGCTGTAGTTACACGGGATTATTCTGATTGGTCTGTAGTGCAGCTACCTCAAAACACAGCTTACTTGTGGCTAAGATTGGAACGATTTGAAGGTGCTGTGGAGGTGAAATATTCCCTTGACGGTGAACAATATACAATGCTCAGACTAGCGTATTTGAGTGAAGCACAAACTTTACAGGTTGGCCCTATGTGCGCATCACCTGAACGGGAAGGTTTTCAAGTAGTTTTTGAAGATTTCCAAATTACACCATTAATTGATGTATAACTCACTCTTTATCCGCTCCTTTACCTGTTTTTGCCAGATATATACCTTGTAAGATGAAACTAAGCGCTAAAAGGTTAACCAAACTTAGGCTTTCTGAAAAGATGAACCAAGCTAAAATTGCAGTCATGACTGGTTCAAGTAGCAGAAATATTGTCACAAAGGATGATGATAAATACTTGAGACTGTACACTACTAATCCATGTCCTAGAACTTCGCAAATAGCAGCTAGTCCAAATACCGTGAGCCAACCAAACCAGGAAATAGGAAAAATTTGGTCTTCAAAGGTTAGCACCACTGGGAGGATAAACAAAGTACCTAAAAAGCAGCGCCATACAAGTATATTTTGTACAGGTAATCTAGTTCGCAGTCGTTCGATCATCAGGAAACTAGCTGCATAAAACACAGACGATAACAAAGCAGCCGCGTCACCAATAATAGCTTTTTGGCTGATTACCAGATTTTCAGACCAGAAGAAGTCATCTAATCCTAAAGTAAATGCCCCCGCAAGGGCAATTACCATCCCAATCACGAATCTGCGGTTAAAAGTTTTACCTAATATCAACCAAGCCCCTAACGTGGTGAATAATGGGGGGAGATTCGACAGTACAGTAGCATTAGCAGCCGTGGTTTGAGTCAAAGACCAACTCCAGAGAACTCGACCCACGACATGAACAACAGCTACTGCGACTAAAAGTATGATGTCTCTTAATTGGTAGCTTTCTTTGGTTGTAGGCTCGTCATTTAAATTTTTCGCGCGTACGCGTAATTCATTGAATCCATTCCACAGCCCAAAGATAATCGTTGCTATCCACAAGCGATTAAATACTGTGGCGTTAGCACTAATTTCTCGAACCGATAGCTTGATTAAGATAGCTGTCCAGGACAGCGCAACTAGGGCAACAGATAATAAAATAAACGCTATCACATTTGGCGATGGCGTGGAATGTAGTGCCGGAGGCAATTGCTCTATATTTAGGTCTGTTGACTCCAGTTTCGTTGATTCGAGTTTATTTGTTGTCATGAACGCCAATTTATATTTTGTTAAGAAACGTATAGTCAATTTAGGCATCACCGTACCAATCTGGGGATTTTGGTAATTCCCCAGGTAGGATTATCAGGATTATTCCATTGAAAGCAGAATTATGCTAGTATTCAGGCTAAGTCTAGAAGAAAAAGATAAAAAAGTCGTTTCCATCAAAACACAAACTTGCTATCGAATCGCTCGTAAACATAAAGATATTGAATTATTAGACCTATCTTTAAAATAAATTATGTGGAAAAATAAAAGCTTTTCATCTTTTGTGGACAAGTCCATTCTCCATAGATGTTACCCAAACTCTTATAACTTTCATAAGTCCTAAATTCAAAATTTTTCCCGCTTTATGTCTAATCAAATTCATCTCCAAGTCAATGGAGAAACTCGCAATTGTTTATCCCCAACTGCTTTACCCGAATTACTCCAACAGTTGGGTTTTAATCTGCGCTTAATCGCAGTAGAATATAACGGTGAAATCTTACATCGTCAATTTTGGACTGAAACTCAAATCAAAAATGGCGATCGCTTAGAAGTAGTCACTATAGTTGGTGGTGGATAACATAAGAATCTAATAGCTCTACTCTCCGTTTCTGCATCTGGAGCGTGAGAAAAAACCTCTATTCCTCCTTCATAAACTCCAAATACCCTTTACTCAATTCCTCCACAGACAAATCATAAAATTGTTTACCATGTTCTGGGGTTGCTAAATCTGGATTTGAACCCATACGGCCATCTGGATAACGTAACCGAAAATCAACGGAACTATAAATTTTATGTCCACTAGCAACTTCTGAATCAAGATATGCTTTTTTAATTGCGTCTGGATAAACGTATTGGGTAACAGCTACTTCGCTAGGGGTAGCATGAGAACCTTCTTGATTACCATATAATTCTTTGGCAAGTTTGTACACAGAACCACCCATAAACCAATTAGCAACTTGACATTGCACCTTTGCGGAATTGGGAATTTGCAAATCTTCTAAATGAGCGTAAGTTTCCGAAAAAGCAGCTTTAAGAGTCGCAATATTTCCTCCATGTCCATTAATAAAATAGAACTTGGTAAAACCAGCTTTTACCAAACAAGTTAAATAATCTTTAACTACTAAAATTAAAGTGCTAGGACGTAAACTAATTGTTCCGGGAAAAGCAGTATGATGTAATGCCATACCCACATTAATAGTTGGTGCTACCATTGCTTGAGTTGCTTCCCCGACACCTTTTGATATGGATTCTGCACAAATTGCATCAGTCCCAATTAATCCCGTGGGTCCATGTTGTTCCGTTGAACCAATGGGTAAAATTATTCCTTGAGATTGTTGCAGATAAGTTTCAACTTCCGGCCAAGTGCTTAAATGTAAGAGCATTTTTTATTAAAAATTAAGAACTTTACAACCAATTATCAAAATAACTAGATCCCCGACTTCTGAGCTAAATTTATAATATGATTATAAAATAAAAAAGAAGTCGGGGATCTTTATTTGTAAATTATCCAACTATTTCCCACCAACCGAAAGCAGGACCGATAAAACGGATGATTACCCACGCGACAACCATACTACCAATACCAATCCATGCACCACGAGTGGTGATAGCCACAAATTGTGAAGCTTGGGTTTTATTGATGGGAACCCAAGGTAAGATTCTAGTAGTGTCTTGTCCGTATTCTTCACCTAGGGAGTGTTTACGGCGTTTTGCTTCACCCATAATTTAATAATTTAGTTTCTTTTTGAGTTCAATTTAAATTTTAATAGAAATTCGTCATGGAAATTAATTAAGCAGAATCATCTTCATTATTCGCAGAAAACAAACTAGGATCGAGATAGTTTAACCGGGCTAGGGGACTAAGTGCAGAGAGGATTTGCACGCCATAGCTGCGGTTAACGACACGACTATCTAGTAAAGCTACTATACCTTGATTTTCGCGGACAGGTGCGATCGCTCTTTGTAATTCATTCATAGCTGTGGGTAATAAATATAGTCGAAACCAGTCTTGGTGCGATCGCTTATAATGAGCTACTCTACCAGCTACCAAAGGATTTTCCAAAGATGGTAAAGGTAAAGTTGCAATAATTAACAATCTGGGTGATGGTAAAACACTTTGATTTTCGCGCCAAAATTCCCAACCAGTAATTAAAATCCCATTTTCATCTAAACAAGTTTTTTCCACCTGCACCCGTGAACCAAATTCAGAAGCCAAAATTGTCCCCACTCTGGCTTTTAGCGGTACATCCCCAATTAATATTACCGTCATTCCTGGTGCAGTTGCACTCAAACATACCAAAGTGCGAACTTGATGAATTAATGCTTGTTGAAATTCCGGTGTATTTGGTAAAGGCAACTTATAAGGAATATAAAGTTGAATTGCTTCCCCTTGACTATCAGCAGCAAATTTCAAGCAAGTAACATCCTCTAAACCCAAACGTTGATGGAAAAGAGGTGCTTCCGCTTGCGGTTCTAAAGCACTACCAATTAATACTACAGGTTGACGTTGCCAAATTGGGGCGAGGATTTTACCCAATTCAATTGGAGCATAATATAAAGAAAATAAACCTTGACGACGGGAAATTGTTGACCAAAATAAAGTAGGGGAAGAAGAATTTTCTAAACTTGGGAATTGTTGCCAAAAATTTCGCCAAACATTTGGAAGATTGTTTTTATCTAAAGCTAAATATAACTCTTGTAAAATCTCAATTTCTGGTTGAGAAATCAGATAACAGGAATAGGGATTTTCTGGATGCTGAAATAATTTATATGTTAGTTCTACCCTAACTTCCCGAATTAAATCTGCTTGATAGGGATAAGCCAGCATTAATTGATCCCAATCATGGGGTTCAATGCTTTGAGTCAGTTGAGAACGTACCCAATCTTCTAAATCGTCAACACCATCAATAATTGTGGGAATATTCGCAGGAAATGGATTGTTATCAGCCAATTGCCCTTTTAACCAAGCTTCAGGGGAAGTCAACAGCAAACCCTGAAAATCAGGACTTGGCCAAGTGTCACCGGTTCTAATGGGTTTATTCGCTGGTAGCCACTGCTGGAGTCGGGGAATTTCTACCTTTAATAAACGTTGCTGGACAGTTTCGGAAGCGACAATAATTATAGAACCATGCCACATTAAAGCAGAAGCGATAAAACTGGTGCGATATCGCCCTTGATGTCCACAAACCGCCCCTACTTGGATTAAGGCACTACGTCCCAACCGTAAAGCACGTGCCACTAACCTAGCCATCGTTAAATGATGAGGCCAGGAAGGAAACCCGTCCTGCGATCGCAGGAAGTTATGTAATGATAAATGAACTTCAGCTTCAATCACGTGCTTTTAATTCCATAAAAATTGTTCGTTGTCAGTTGTTCGTTGTCCGTTGTCAGTAGGGGCGAAGCATTTGGAAGATAAATTATCGGTCATTGCCAAAAATAGTTCTCCAAATGCTTCGCCCGTACAGTTGTTCGTTGTCCGTTGTCCGTTGTTCGTTGTTTTACCACTGACCAATCACCAATCACCAATCACCAATCACCAATCTCCTAAATTATGCCAACTTACCCAGGAATTTCCAGCGAAGCCTTCAGACATCCATTAGACCGTCAAGCAGAACAAGCTTTACGCAATTTACCCGGCTTTGATTTAATCGCCCGTAAATTTGTAGAATTTGTCTATGAACGCCCCCAATTTGTCTATTTAATGGGTAACTCCATTCAAGTCGGACCGCGGCAATATTCCACGATTTACCAGATATTCCGGGAATGTGTCCGAGATTTGGACATCAGCGGTGAACCGGGATTGTTTATTGCTCAAGATGCCCAAGTTAATAGTTATGCTTTAGGACAAGAACATCCTTATATAGTCGTCAACACTGGGTTACTGGAGTTACTCAATGAAGCCGAACTACGGACGGTCTTAGCGCATGAACTGGGACATATTAAATGTGGTCATACCATTTTAATTCAAATGGCGATGTGGGCGATGAATGCCGCTTCCGTCATTGGTGAACTAACATTCGGTTTAGGTAATTTTGTCAGTCAAGCCTTGATTTATGCCTTTTTTGAGTGGCGACGCAAAGCTGAGTTATCAGCAGATAGAGCGGCTTTATTAGTGATGGATGATTTAAACCCAGTCATGTCATCCATGATGAAACTGTCTGGAGGTAGTAACAAATATGCCCATGAATGTAGTTTACAAGAGTTTATTCAGCAGTCGGAAAAATATCAGGCACTAGATGATGATGGGCTGAATCAAGTATATAAGTTTCTATTATACAATGGCGCACAAGGAATGATGCTGAGTCATCCTTTTCCTGTGGAACGGTTGCATTATTTACGCAGTTGGGCGGTATCAGAAGAATACCAGGAAATTAAAAGGGGTAATTATCAGCGTTCTGCTGATGGTTCGGTTGATGTGACACCGGAAACACCTGATCATGAAGCGGAAAAACTCAGAAAAGAAATTGAAAAATTACAAGCAGAAATTAACAAAATGAGAAAATAAACTACAAGATCCAAACTACCAGATCCCCGACTTCTTCAAGAAGTCGGGGATCTGAAAATCTGAATTTAATCAACTTTCAGTTTCGCAATCAGGAACACCTTCTCTAAATACTCGACTAGCGAGAATATCTACTGCTTCAATGGTAATTAAATCCTGCTTATTTAACAGTTTACCACTACTTAATAACCGATTTGCTTGACGTAAACGCGCTCTATCTATAGCATTACGCACACTTCTAGCATTGGCAAAATAGGGCATGGTCTGTACTGGTAACAAAGATAGTAATATTTCTCTAACAGCATTCTCCGTAAGTATTCCATAGCGGTTATTTAATAACATTCTATGTATACTCCAAACTATTGAAAACCATAAGGTTATTATTTTTTCTGATTTTACAAACCTAATTATGATTAACGGTTAGAATTAGTCATCCTATCAAAGACTAATTTAGACATTTGTGGAAAAATTGTTTTACTTTTACCATAAGCAGGATCATCCCCAAATATTGCGAGGATATAACGAGTTTTCCCATCTGATGTAGCTATATAAGCTACTTCCTGTCGGGAACTGGTAGTCCAACCTGCTTTGGATGCAAATTGCACTTTTTCGTCAGCTATACCTTCACCTAAAAAATTCTCTACTGGATTAAATTCATCTAGATTTGGTGGATCAAATTTCCAAGCTTCTCGACGTAAATCTCTTATGAGTAAATTTAGCATTCTTTGGCTATATTCTGGTGCTACTGCTTGTTGAGTAGCAATCTCATACATTAGTCTAGCTGCATGATATGTTGTAATTTTATTACGAATTGGTTTTTGAGGATTATCTCCTCGGATTTGTAAATCTGTACCTTGAGGTTCATTAATTTTTAAGTCAGGGATAGGAAATGTTTTTTGACTAATATTAATATCTTGATAGTTAGCATTTTGGAAAAATCTATTAATGCTTTGACGTTGTTTTTTCCATTGTGTAAATCCTTCTTTGTTTAGTTTATTTTGTAAAGACTGAGCGTGAGTAATCGTATCTACAATCTGACTGGCTGCATTATTATCTGATTTAAGAATCATTTTTTGCAAATCAGAATTAATATTATTATCTAATTGAATCAATTCTCGACTAATTTGAGCTTCTAGATTTACCATCCAAAATAATTTTACTACACTAGCAGGATAACGAAGTGTTTTTTGTTTATACCCGGAAATACTTTGTTTGTTTACATCTATTAAACTAATTGATAAATTTTCGACTGGTAAATTTTTACTTTTTGCTAATTTGGTTAATTCTTGAGTTATTTGATTTAATTGTTCGCTATCTTTAAAACTAGGAGGATTGATTACATTATAAACAAGTTCTGGAGGATTATTTACAGATAAATCATAACTTTGATGAATTGGTGTTTGTATTATAGGATTACTGTTAACTGGAATATTTGGTGGTGTTAATGGTGAAGATAAATTTAATTGTGAACTAGCTGATGTCTGATTTTTAGATTGTTGATGAAATGATTGTTTAATATTTTTTCGATTTTGATTATTGAATAATGTACCAACTCCAAATAATAGAAGTATTGACATTATTACTAAAGAGGTAAGTCCGTAAAATTGCCAATCTGATAATTCTGAAACCCGATATTTACGGATAATTCTTCTATTAACTGATGATTTAATCTGTTTTTGTCCAGGTTCTAAAGATTGATTGTTTCTTGATTGTGATTTTTGGTGAAATTGATGTATTTCTATTTCTAAAGCATTGATATTTTTTTGAAAATCAATATTTTGCTTTTGTAAATTTGCAATTATTTGATTAGCATTATTTAATCTTGCTTCTAGTTCAGCAATTTTTTGATCGTGATTATTTGAATTTCCTTGTGATTGTTGTTCCATAAAAATACACCTTGCAAAAATACTTGTTAATTCGATGTTGATAACTTATTACGATATAGCAGGAAAATAAGTTTCATTTGTTTTAAAATCTACTCCTGCAAGATTATTGACCTTTCATGAATGTAGTCAGGACATTTTATTTATAATTATAGATTTTGATATCACCATTCTCATATTGTAAATCGTAACTCGTAGTTGATGTAAAAAGACCTGATTGACTCTTATCTACATTTCCATTTTTATTATATAATGTACGTTGTTCTGTAACTACAACTATTATTGTGGCATTATTTCCACTAGAAACAAAATTTCTGACAGATTGAATTTTTTGTACACCATATACCCAGTAAGCTCTATTTCTTATTAACCAATCTACAGAACTTAGACAATCATCTTCATTATTACTTCTAGCAAGACAAGCATCAGGATTATCTGTTTTATTAATAAACTTTGTATATACTGGACCAGTCAAAAGTTGAGATCCTAATTGTTTATTATAAGGAGGAGAAAATATTTGTCTTTTAGCGGCTAACCATGTTTCTAACAGTTGTATTGCTGCTTGTTGTGAAATCAAAGTTGTTGTAGTTTGTGGTTGTATAGGTTCTGAAATTGATGTAGTTGGTTGAGTAGTAGGATATGAATATGATGATGTGGTTGGCTGATTAGTAGGATATGAATATGATGATGTGGTTGGCTGATTAGTAGGATATGGTGATGATATATTTGACTGTATTGAAGATGTAGTTGGTTGGGAAGAGTTGTCAATAACTGCTGTAGTTTCTTTTGGTTTATTAATTATTCCTAATACCCATAAACCACCTACAAGAAATGATCCTATTACACTACCAATAATTACAGCTTGTTGCCAAGTTCCTAACCCATTATTAGAGGAAACTGGATATTGAGTTTGTGGATATGGTTGATAGGATGGTTGTGAGGTTGGGAAAGGTGTTACTGGTGCAGCAATGACTGTGGGGGTGGTGGATTGGGCAATGGGGACAAAAGCAGGTACAACGGGATTTGAGAGAGTTTGTAAAGCGGTCAACATTTCTCTAGTATTGAGATAGCGATCGCGTGGATGATAAGCTACAGCTTTATCTAAAATATCCCCAAAACCAACATTCAAATAGGGTGCAAAATGTCGCCACAAAATGTTACCCATAGTTGGTTCAGTTGGTAAATCTTGAGGTATTTTCCCTGTTAATAAATAAATCGCTGTTAATCCTAAACTAAATAAATCACTAGAAAATAGTGGTCTTCCCGCTATTTGTTCCATCGGCATAAATCCTGGTGTCCCAATCACAATAGACTGACTAGAATTACCAGAAGGACTCATTTCTGTATTCATCGTCACCTTCACAGCCCCAAAATCTATTAATACTGGTTTGCTATCAGAAAAACGCAAAATAATATTATCTGGTTTAATGTCTCGATGGACTATACCTTTGCTGTGAACATATTCGAGAACTTGCAAGATATTAATTAAAATTTCCTTAACTGTAACTTCATTAAATACTCCCTGTTGTTGTAATTTTTCGCTGAGAGTTTGTCCTTCAATATATTCTTGAACTAAATAAAATTCCCCACCTTCAGAAAAATAAGCATATAACCGGGGAATTTGACTATGGCGATCGCCCAATTCTTCTAAAATAGATGCTTCTTTCTGAAACCTTTCCTGCACCAATTGGTATAGCTGGGGATTATTAATCACTGGAATGAGTTGTTTAATCACACACCGCTTACCCGAAGGCATTTGGGTATCTTCAGCTAAAAATGTTTTGCCAAACCCCCCACTACCCAGTACCCGCAATACCTGATAACGATTGTTCAATAGTGTCAGTGTCATAAAACTTTACTTTTTGTTGACGTTTTCGCTGATTTAGGTAAAATTTTCTTGGATTTTCCATATATTATCACCTTTTATCCGTAAAATGTTTTCAATATTTGCTAACAATACTGCAAATTAAATTACTTTTTATCACAGCCAGTCTATGTCATACCAACCAGGACAGCATCCCACCGTTTTAGGTATAGATCCCTATCTTGAGTTAAACAATCAAGGTAAAACTTTACACTTGAAATTACATAAGCCACAGCACATTTTAGGACGTGAACCCAATGTTGCTGATTTAGTCGTTCCCCAAGACTGGGAACTGGTTTCTCGTATCCAAGCTGTGTTACGTAAGGAGGGTACAGAATACCGCATTTATGATGGTAATGGTCAAGAACCTAGTAGCAATAAGTTGTATATTAATCATTCTTTGATTACTGCTACTCAAGGTTATTTGTTAACCAATGGTGTGGAAATTCATATTTCTCAAAATTCTCATCAACTAATTCAAATTAAATACTTTAATCCTGCCACCTCTAATTCTCTCAATCCACCAACAAAAAAGTCAATTTCTTTAAAACAAAAATCAGTTTTAATTGGACGGGATTCTACCGCAAATTTATATTTGGATGCTCCGACAATTTCCCGTCGTCATGCTACCATTGATAGTGATCATCACGGGCGTTACATTTTACAAAATTTTGGCCCTAATGGAGTTTTTATTAATGGACAACAAATAAGTGATAAAGCCATTTTAACTAATAGATCAAAGATTCATATTGGACCCTATATTTTAGTTTTACGTGATGATAATTTAGAGATTTTAGATCAAGGTACTCACATTAGACTGGAAGCACAAAATTTAATTTTAGAAACTAATGGTAAAGTAAGAATAGATGATTTATCTTTTGCTATTGAACCGGGACAATTTGTAGCTTTAGTGGGGGGAAGTGGCGCAGGTAAATCTACTTTAATGCGAACTCTTTTAGGTATTGAAAAAACCACTAAAGGCATAGTTTATCTAAATGGAGAAGATTTACAGAAAAACTTTAATTTGTATCGAACTCAAATTGGTTATGTTCCCCAAGATGATATTATTCATCGAGAATTAACTGTTGCAGAAGTTCTCACTTATGCTGCTAAATTACGTTTACCTCCTGATAGTAATTTACAACAAGTTGTCGAACAGGCATTAGCAGCAATTAAAATGAGTCATCGTCGTCAAGCTTTAATTAGTGATCTGAGTGGTGGACAAAGAAAACGAGTTTCTATTGGTGTAGAATTATTAGCTGATCCAAAATTATTCTTTTTAGATGAACCCACTTCAGGACTTGATCCAGGTTTAGATAAACAGATGATGCAGTTATTGAAAGAATTAGCACATCAAGGGGGAAGAACAGTTATTTTAGTGACTCATGCAACGGCAAATATTACAGAGTGTGACAGAATTGTATTTTTAGGAATAGGTGGAAAACTTTGTTATTTTGGAACTCCTGACGATGCTTTGCAATTTTTCCAAGTTCAGGATTTTGCTGATATTTATATTAAATTAGAAGAGGAAAAAGAGGCAATTAAATATGTTAATAAATTCCGTCAATCTAGTTATTATCAGGTTTATGTTGCTAATCAATTAAATTCAAGAATTAAACCAGAAACAACTGCTATACCTGCAAAACCTAAAGGTGTTTTATTTTGGCAACAATTGCTTTTATTAACACACCGTTCTGGTCAATTAATTATCCGGGATAAAATTAATCTTGCATTATCTCTTTTAACTGCACCTATTGGGATTAGTCTCATCACTTTAGCAATGAAAGATAAAGTACCTTTTGTATTAGGAAATGAACCAGATCCAGCTTTACCTTCTCTAGCTTTACGGGTTTTATTTGTATTTACCTGTGCTGGTTTATGGGTAGGATTTTCTAGTTCTTTACAAGAAATTGTGAAAGAATCGGCAATTTATTTAAGAGAAAGATTAGTGAATTTAGGATTATTTGCTTATCTAGGTTCTAAGATTACAATTTTATCAGGTTTAGCACTAGCGCAAACTTTATTAATTTTAATTATAATTCTCATTGGTTTCAAATCTCCCAACCCAGAACTAATTTCTTGGAATATGGGATTATTAATTACCAGTTTTCTGACTTTATTTGCTAGTTTTAGTTTAGGGTTACTTGTTTCTGCAATTGTCAAAAATAGTAGTCAAGCAAATAGCACTTTGCCATTACTGATTTTACCACAAATCATTTTTTCTGGAGTATTGTTTAAAACTGAAGGTGTTGTGAGTAAAATCTTATCATGGTTAATGATTAGTCGTTGGTCAGTTGGTGCTTATGGAACAATATTAAATGTTAATGCTTTAATTCCTAAAGAACATAAATTCCCTGGTGCATTTGAAGCCACATCTGTATATGATCCAACTTGGGGAAATTTAAGTTTAAATTGGGGAATTTTGTTGTTACACGCTACGGTTTATTTGTTAATAACTTTTGGTGTGCAAAAACGGAAAGATATTTTTTAATTATCTCCTTGGTGGACAATGCCCACCTTGATAATAACTAATTAGCAACTTCAGCCATTTCAATGACACGCCCTTCATAATCCTTAACTAAAAAATTCAAAGGCTTTTGGTTGCGAATTTTGAACTTTAAACCCGTCCTGCGATCGCAGGAAGTTATGTAATGATAAATGAACTTCAGCTTCAATCACGCGATTTTAATTCCATAACAAGTTGTTCGTTGTCAGTTGTCAGTTGTTTTATCTTTACCACTAACCAATCCCCAATCCCCAATTACCAAATTAATCAACTTTCAGTTTCGCAATCAGGAACACCTTCTCTAAATACTCGACTAGCGAGAATATCTGCTGCTTCAATGGTAATTAAATCCTGCTTATTTAACAGTTTACCACTACTTAATAACCGATTTGCTTGACGTAAACGCGCTCTATCTATAGCATTACGCACACTTCTAGCATTGGCAAAATGGGGCATCGTCTTCCGTTTAATTAAATATTCGCGGAAGGCTTTTTCAGCCTCTGGACTAAAACAATAGTTTTGGGCTGTGACTATAGATTGAGCAATAGTCATTAAACTCTCAACACCATAATCGTTAAATTCAATATGTAATCCAATGCGGGAATTCATCCCTGGATTACTATGAAAAAATCTGTCCATATGGTCTTTATAACCAGCAAGAATAACGACCAAATCATCTCTTTGGTTTTCCATGACCTGCATGAGAATTTCTATGGCTTCTAAACCAAAATCCCCAGGATAATCTGGACGGTATAAAGTATAGGCTTCGTCAACTAATAAAACTCCGCCCATGGCATTATTTAATACTTCCCTGGTTTTGGGCGCTGTTTGTCCCATACCTTGACCAACTAAATCATCTCGCGTCACCAACATGACATTTTCTTTACGGATATATTCCAGCCGGTAGAGGATTTCTGCCATTCGCATGGCTACAGTGGTTTTACCCATGCCAGGATTACCTAAAAATGTCATGTGCAAACTGGGCGCACCTGCATTTAAGCCTAAGCTTTTACGAATACGGTCAACCAATAACAAAGCCGCCATTTCTCTAATTTTGTTTTTGACGGACTTTAACCCGACTAACTCCTGGTCTAACTTATCCAAAATTTCTTGTATATGAGACCCTTGGAAAGCTGCTTCTAAATCAATTCCGTCATTGTGATCTATTTGTTTTTCTAATATCTGTTCGGTCATGACTATCACCTTTGCTTATGATTTTGATGATAGCCTGGAGTTGGTAAATATAAAAGAACATAATCTTTATAGGTCTGATATATTTTTCTTACTTATCAATTAGTAGGGGCGAAGCATTCGGACAGAAAATCAATGGTTTGAACGATAGGTTATCGCCCGAATGCTTCGCCCTTACGGACAGAAAATCAATGGTTTGAACGATAGGTTATCGCCCGAATGCTTCGCCCTTACGGTGTTCTAGACTAGGAACGAGAGAATGCTATCTTATGGAAACATGATCTTCTTCACGCACTTCTAAATGGGGAGCATGATGAACAGGTTGCAAACGTTGACGAATTTTGCCAATGATGATATAGAGAATTGGCACAATAAACAAACTCAAGAAAGTCGCTACAAACATTCCCCCAAATACAGCAGTACCTAAAGATTGACGACTTGCTGCACCTGCACCTGTAGCAGTTGCTAGGGGAAAAATTCCCAACAAAGTCGAAAAAGCAGTCATGAGAATGGGACGTAACCGACCTTGTGCTGCTTCTACTGCTGCTTTGGTAATTGATAAACCTTGCTGTTCTTGCAACTGGTTAGCAAATTCGACAATTAAAATTGCATTTTTACTGGCTAAACCAATTAACATGACTAACCCAACTTGGCAAAATACATCATTATTTAAACCTCTTAATGATTGTGATGCTAAAGCTCCCATAATAGCTAAAGGAACAGCCAGCATAATAATTAAAGGATCAACATAATTTTCATATTGAGCAGCTAATACTAAAAAGACGAAAAGTAAACCTAAACCAAAAATGATTGGTGCTTGTCCACCGGATTCTTTTTCCTGAGCAGCAATACCCGACCATTCATATCCCATGCTTGTGGGTAACATCTTTTTAGCTAGTTGTTCCATAGCTAAAGTTGCTTGTCCAGAACTAGTACCAGGAGCAGCAGAACCGTTAATTTCAATGGAACGCAATAAGTTATAATGATTAATAGTTTGCGCTCCTGTTGTTGGCGTTAATTTCACTAAACTACTCAAAGGAATCATCTGATTAGTCTGAGAACGCACATTTAATAAACCAATATCATCAGGATTGGAACGAAACTGAGCATCTGCTTGGATGTATACCCGATATGTGCGGGAAAGAAAATTAAAATCATTAACATATCGTGAACCCAAATAAGTTTGCAGGGTTTTAAAAATATCGTCAATGGAAACTTGCAGAGATTTCGCTTTGTTACGGTCAAATTCAATTAAGATTTGCGGTGTATTGGCGGTAAAGGTGCTAAATACAGCTTGCAGTCCGGGGGTTTGATTTCCCTGCATCATGAACTGACGCCCCAAATAGCTCTTCCATGGAGACTGAAGCCGCTTGACGGGGTGACATTCCTTGGTCTTGAATTAAGCGGGAGATATTTTCCACGACAATAATCGCGTCATCAACTACCATGCCGGTTGCGAGGGTTAAACCAAACATGGTTAAGGTGTTGACGGAAAAACCAAAGGCTTTGACGAAGGCAAACGTCCCCACTAAGGACAGAGGAATGGTGATCACAGGAATTAACGTAGTCCGCCAATCTTGTAGGAAAATAAAGATAACGAGAATTACCAGAGCGATCGCCTCTAAAAGAGTTTTTACCACTTCTGCCAAAGATTCTTCTACAATCGTAGTGGTGTCAAATGCCACTTGATATTTCATCCCTGGCGGAAAGCTTTGCGACAATTGCGCTATTTCCTTTTTGACTAAATTAGCCACGTCCAAAACATTACTTCCTGGTGCCGGAAATATCCCCAAACCCACACCCTCATTCCCCTTAAACCGCAGAAATGAGCTATAGTTTTGCGCCCCCAATTCCGCCCTTCCCACATCTTTTAACTTAATCAAACTACCGTCACCAGCAGTTTTAATGACCACATTGTCAAATTCCTCAACTTCCGTCAGCCTACTAACTGCCCTCAAGTCAATTTGATACATTTGACCATCTACGGCTGGCTGTTGTCCAAGTTGTCCCGCACCTACTTGTAGGTTTTGTTCATTCAGGGCATCAATAACATCACCAGTAGTTAAATTCCGACTAGCCAATTTATTTGGGTCAAGCCATAGGCGCATTGCATAGCGGCGTTCCCCAAAAATCCGCGCCTCACTGACACCTTTAATCCGCTTGAGGGCATCTACTAAATATAAATCTGCATAATTACTTAAAAAGACATTATTTAAGGCTTTATTATCACTAAACAAACCGATTGCTAACAGAATATTGTTAGACTGTTTACTCACAGTCACTCCTGTTTGCTTCACCGATTCTGGTAACTGCGGTTGAGCGGAAGTAACACGGTTTTGCACATCAACGGCAGCAATATCCTTGTCCCGCGAAGCATCAAATGTGACAGTAATCGTACTACTGCCATCATTACTACTACTCGAAGTCATGTATTTAATGCCTTCGACACCGTTAATTTGTCGCTCTAAAATCGTTGTTACGGTACTTTCAACAATTTCCGCACTAGCACCAACATAATTAGAATTGACGATAATCTGCGTGGGACTAATTTCTGGATACTGGGCTGTAGGCAATGTGGGAATACTGATTGCACCAACAAGTAAAATGATAATAGCGCAGACGCTGGTAAATACAGGTCGTTTAATAAGTATTCACAAAATCGCCTACTTTAACGGGAATATCACCAACAACAGTGCGGCTAATACCAACCGCAGCCACCGATTTGACTTGGGAGGTGAGGGAGAAATGTCTTTAATATCGGTTTGAGGTTCAGGTAATGACATGACTGATAACAAGTTGACGGAATGAATAGTTAAAAATCTATGTGTATGATATGAATTTTGAAACTTCTAATTTATGATGAACTGGCAAAAATATGTATTATTTAATTTAAATATACAGGCTTTACATTTTTTTACAATCTATCGGCAAAATAATTATCTTGATGATCAATTTCTGAATTTAGTCATAGAGAAAACATTATCTGTTTTAGCTCACCTCGAATATAGAAACAGCCTGATTTCCTTGTCGCTGTCTTGAACTCAGGATTTATGCCATTTAACAACTAGTAACTTTGTTCTATTGAATAAGTGCTGATCAATGTTTGTTTCTCTTTGGCAAGTCGTACCCAGAAATAGGAAAATTGTCTAGGCTACTCTTTCCCTGGTTAGAATTTAATTTAAGCTGTTATTAACATCAAAATCAACATGATTAATAAATTGATACAACGGTTCTTGACTTTGGCTCTTATTTTTGCTGTTGTCTTTTTCTCCTGGGAAGTTCCTTTTGCTTTCGCAGATCACTTTTTTACTAACTCTGGAGAAATTAGGGATAATATCAAATTATCTGAATATGATTTTACTCCCCAAGAAAATCAAGAACTACAGGGGATTCGTCAGCGTCGAAATAAAGAAATTGCCGCAATTTTAGATTTATCTCAACGTAACTTGCTTGCTCACAAATTACATAATGGTAATAATATTGATCAAGCTTTAGAGGCATTAAATTTAAGTTCTCAACAACGAGAATTAGTAAATTCTATAAATGTCTTCACTAATTTAAAATTGAAGGGAATTTTTTCTCACCATGATTTACTTGACAGTCATAAATAAAGTTCAAAATTGGTAATAGTAAATTATTTCAGTTGTGAGAAATCTGAGTTTTTGCAACTGGTAATAAAAAGAGAAAAACAATCACCAATTTTTTCAAAAACTCAATAAATTATGATTGATAAGATTGAATTGTGAGATTTGATGAAAGATTTTGTTGGAGAAATTGACTGAGTACGGTTATCAACTCTAGAAATCCCTCCCTATTTCCTCCCTAATAAAGATAAGACACGGTAGATTAGAGGCAGCGTTACTTCTTCAAAACAGGGGAAGTCATCATCAAAATACAGTTGTCACAATAAATGTCTTATGAGTAAAAAACTACAAGGATTCCTCAAACCCCTATTTAAAACCGCCTTTATCCTTAGCTTAGTGCTAACTTTGGCGTTCAGTCATGCTAATGATGCCTTAGCAGCCCGCAGTGGTGGCAGAATCGGTGGTGGTTCTTTTAGAATGCCTTCTAGCCGTACCTACACACCCCGGACAAGTATGCCCGGTAATGGCGGCTACTATGCTCCCTATGGCGGTGGTTTCGGATTTCCGTTTCTTTTGCCCTTATGGGGTTTTGGTGGCGGTTTTGGCGGGTTGTTTGGGATTTTGATCTTTTTTGCCATGGCGAATTTTTTAGTCCAAACATTTCGCCGTGTTACCAGTGGAGAAACGGAAGAAGTCAGCTATAGCAGCAACCCTTCGGTGTCTGTCACCCGGTTACAAGTTGGTTTACTAGCCCAAGCAAGAGATTTACAACCCGAACTCAATCGAATTGCGGAAACTGCTGATACCAATAGCCCAGCGGGAAGAAGCGAAGTTTTACAAGAAGCTAGTTTGGCTTTATTGCGTCACCCTGAATATTGGGTATATGCAGGTGGTGGAACTCAACAAGCAAAGTTAAATTCCGCAGAATCCCAATTTAATCGGTTATCTTTAGCCGAACGCAGTAAATTTAGCGAAGAAACTCTCTCTAATGTGAATAATCAGTTAAAGGCTGTTCTCAGTCAGGAAGCTTTACCTGGTGAAGATAACCCGACTCGTTTGATTAGTGAAGGGCCGGGAGAATATATTATTGTCACTTTATTAGCAGCAACTTTGGGTAAATGTGAAATTCCCGCTATTAATAATGCTGATGATTTGCGTCAAGCTTTACGTCAAATTGGTAGTCTTGGTGGTGAACAACTGTTAGCAATTGAAGTTTTGTGGACTCCCCAAGCGTCAGGGGATACTCTCACATCAGATGACTTATTTGCTGAATATCCTGATTTGAAGTTGGTTTAATTGAGGTTTAGGGCTGAAAACAGTTAGAAGTGACTTGTAATCGAAAATTGCGACATTCGTTTTAAGATTATTTATGTCACAATTTAGGAAACTACCATTTTCAATCCTACTGCTGTACAAGCCCTAACCTGTCTCAGGGTTTGCCAGATGGTCTCTAAGAGGATGTTTGAAAAGTGGTATTCCGTAATTTTCATCACATTGCTACCCCCCTTAGTCCCCCCTTGTAAAGGGGGGGAAACAGTAAAAATCCAGTTCCCTCCCCTTTACAAAGGGAGGGTTAGGGTGGGGTAAAAAATATTTGATACATCAACCATAACTTTTCAAACACCCTCTAACAGCTTTCTAGACATTCACATATTTCGGTTTGATGAAATTAAGGGATATGTATACATTCACAGCAGGTGATGAAATGGAGATTTTAATCTTTCCTGAAGGAAATTGGAGGTTTATTGATGAAACCTAATTTTGCTCAAATGTCGAGGTCTGAATTAAAAGCTTATGTCCGCAGAAACCGTGATGATTTGGAGGCTTTAGATATTCTGGTTAGTCGTCGTACTCCTGATTCAGAAGCTACATGGTACGCGCCAATGGTGACAGCAGAAGGTGTACCAATAGAAGAAAATGTCCGGTTAGGGGAACAAGCTATTCAGGAACGAATTGCCTTAGAGCGCGAACAAGAGTCCATTAGGATTGTAATTGAAGCAGCGGAGGCACTTCTTAAGTCGAGGGAAGAAAAAAACAAAATCAATCAAGAATCTCGGAATGAATAGCCTTTCATAAAGCTATTCTTCCTAGAATATTAACTATTTAGGAAACTGTCCTTCTCGCACTTCCACAGCGTAATCTTGGACAGCTTTGGTAATTGTTTCTCGTAAGTTTGTATAAACCTTGGCGAATGGTGGTTGTTTTTCCGAAAGTCCGAGAATGTCAGAAGTGACTAACACTTGACCATCACAGCTAGAACCTGCACCGATGCCGATGGTAGGAATACGGAGTTTTTGTGTAATTTGCAGTGCTAGTTTTGTAGGAATATGTTCTAATACTATAGCAAAAACCCCGGCTTGTTCGAGAGCGATCGCTTCATGAAAAATTCTCTCACCTTCTTCCTGGGTTTTTCCCTGTTGTCGCAACCCTAATTGATGAATTGACTGGGGTGTTAATCCCACATGACCCATAACCGGAATCCCCGACTGCACTAACCGGGTAATGGTTTCCACCATTGCGGGATAGCCACCTTCTAATTTTACCGCTTGCGCCCCCGTTTCTTTCAACACTCTACCGGCGGAGTGCATAGCTTGGGAAATACTTTCTTGATAGGTCAAAAATGGTAAATCAACTACCATTAAAGCATTTTTGACACCACGCCGCACAGCTTTAGCATGATGGATCATTTCATCTAAAGTTATTGGTAAGGTAGTTTCATAACCAAGGACGACGGCAAGAGAATCACCAACTAAGATCAAGTCTACACCAGCTAGATCCAAAAGTTGAGCGATCGCATAATCCCAGGCAGTTAACGCAACAATCGCCCTTCCCTGTTGTTTCCATTGAGTTAATTGTTGGGTAGTAACTGCCATAAATAATTGATAATTGATAATTGTCAATTGTTAATTGTCAACTGATAATTGTCAATCTCTGGCAAATTTAACTGATGTCACGTTACGTCCGCGCAGGGGAGTTACAGACCTTAATACAATACCACTTTTTGGTTAATCACTAACAATTGATTTGGCATTCCCGCCCAAATTAATCCTTGGGGACTGGGATTTTTGTCTGTATTATCAACCTTTTGGACTATAGCTGATGTGACTATGCTTGGTAAAGCTATAGGAATCCGGTTTGATTGTTGTTCATTATACTGAGACTCAATCGTTGATTCGATGGGGTTTACGGTTTACAGCTTGTTCAAAAATCAAATAGTAGCCCTATATTAATCTCAGTAAGTTTGCACGCATTTAGTTAAGTATATCCAGCTTGATATTATTTTTGCATATTCATTTAGAGGGTGTTTGAAAAGTTATGGTTGATGTATCAAATATTTTTTACCCCACCCTAACCCTCCCCTTGTAAAGGGGAGGGAACTGGATTTTTATTGTTTCCCCCCTTTACAAGGGGGGACTAAGGGGGGGTAGCAATGTGATGAAAATTACGGAATACCACTTTTCAAACATTCTCTTAATTAGTTAGACTATTTTAATCTTGAAATGCAAAGTCTCAGCCTAAATCTTACCATTTAATAAACTTCATCATGACTGCCAATATCTATCAATAAAATAACCATTTCTAATAACTCTTCATCTTCAGAGAAGTTAAAGATAATTCTACAATTATAAGCAACAGAACAAGACCATAAACCCGCTAAATTTCCTCCTAACTTATGAGACTTCAAAGACGGTGTAAAGGGATCATCGGACAAAAGCCTTAATACATTAACAATTTGATTTTTTAATTGCGGGGTTTTCTTGGTAATCTTCCTAAAAGACCGCTTGAATCCACTACTCCAGACAACTTCCATCATCATCTCCTAGTAAATCAGCGATTAAATCATCAACGCTTCCCCTCTTTGCTGTACCATCTTGAAAAGCTTGTTTAACTTCCTGAGCATTAGTTAAAATTTCAGCCCGCTTCTTCTCAATTCGTTGCTTTTGAAGAAACTCAAATAAATACTCTCTATCTTCTGTGGGTAAACTTTCAATAGAAGTAATAATTTCTTGTAACGTCATCATAGAATCTCCTCTAAAACAACTCTCTGTTTCTATATTATCTCCCATTGAGCAATACCTTGTCCATTTTTTGTAGGTCGGGTTAAGCGACAGCGCAACCCGACGCATTTGTTGGGTTATGGCTATGACTCCTACGTCGCCACGCAAGCTATCACCACACTTCGTGAACGTACCTCAATCCAACCTACAAATCAAGACTTTTTTCGATTTGGACAAGGTATTGATTGAGCAAATTGCATTAGTAATTTCCTTAGTATAAAACAGTAGCAATATATACATACTGCAAAGCTTTTAAGTACCAGCTACATCTACAGGTATTGCATAACTTTCAAGTGAATATTTACTTGAGATATACACAATTGTAAACAAATCTTCACAAAATGTTAAATCTTTATGTGATAACAAATTTAAATATATCAATTAACAAAATTCGCAAAATAACTTATTGAATTATTGATATATTGTGGGGTAAGCTACAAATTCCGTGATGTGCAGTTTCTTCTTTTCTTGCTCATCCCCTGACTAAACCTGTCTGAGAATGAAAATGCCTCGTGATCAATCTTTACCCGCTTTGGGTAAAGACATCAGGAAAAAAAGAGAGTTGCAGCAAACCAGCCTTAGGTCTGGAATGCGGCTTTCAGGCAAAAATCCGCAGACGGCTGAATCAAGCCAGTTGAGTAGGGTATGCAAACTCAAGATGAAAAGATTTTGTATTCTTGGGACGAAAAATAACTGGTAAACAATTTGTTGCAGTAGCAATTACCGCAACTTAATTCGTGCAGGAGTAATACTGCCACCATAGAAATTGATCGCCCCTAACTATAAGCAAAACTTATAATCTCATTAAGAATGAATTAAGAGTAGGAATGAGAAGAAGTGGCACATAACGTGATTTGATAGTAAAAAGAAAGACTTCTTGGAAGAAAAATATGTCTTACGCGCAAACTAAGACTCAGGCTAAGTCTGGGTACCAAGCTGGGGTTAAAGATTACAGACTAACTTATTACACACCTGATTACACTCCTAAAGATACAGATTTATTGGCAGCTTTCCGGATGACTCCCCAACCCGGAGTTCCTCCTGAAGAAGCTGGTGCGGCAGTAGCTGCTGAGTCTTCTACTGGTACTTGGACAACAGTATGGACAGACTTGCTCACCGACCTAGATCGCTACAAAGGTCGTTGTTACGACATCGAACCAGTTCCCGGTGAAGATAACCAATATATTTGTTATGTTGCTTATCCTTTGGACTTGTTTGAAGAAGGTTCTATCACCAACGTACTAACCTCCATCGTCGGTAACGTATTTGGTTTTAAAGCTTTACGGGCGTTACGTTTGGAAGACATTCGTTTCCCTGTAGCTTACATCAAGACTTTCCAAGGACCTCCTCACGGTATCCAAGTAGAGCGCGACAAATTGAACAAATATGGTCGTCCTCTGTTGGGTTGTACAATTAAGCCCAAATTAGGTCTTTCCGCTAAGAACTACGGACGCGCAGTTTACGAATGTTTACGTGGTGGTTTGGACTTCACCAAAGACGACGAAAACATTAACTCTGCTCCTTTCCAAAGATGGCGCGATCGCTTCTTGTTTGTATCTGAAGCTATCAACAAAGCACAAGCAGAAACCGGCGAAATCAAGGGTCACTACCTGAACGTTACCGCTCCTACCTGCGAACAAATGATCCAACGGGCTGAGTACGCTAAAGAACTCAAACAGCCCATCATCATGCACGATTACCTGACCGCAGGTTTCACCGCTAACACCACATTATCTCGCTGGTGTCGTGATAACGGTATTCTGTTGCACATTCACCGTGCTATGCACGCTGTAATTGACCGTCAGAAGAACCACGGTATCCACTTCCGCGTATTGGCTAAAGCTCTCCGCTTGTCTGGTGGTGATCACATTCACACTGGTACAGTAGTTGGTAAGTTAGAAGGTGAACGGGGAATCACCATGGGCTTCGTTGACCTATTGCGTGAAAACTACATCGAGCAAGACAAGTCTCGTGGTATTTACTTTACCCAAGACTGGGCTTCTTTACCCGGTGTAATGGCAGTTGCCTCCGGTGGTATCCACGTATGGCATATGCCCGCGTTGGTAGAAATCTTTGGTGATGACTCCGTACTCCAATTCGGTGGTGGTACTCTCGGACATCCTTGGGGTAACGCTCCTGGTGCTACAGCTAACCGCGTAGCTCTAGAAGCAGTTGTTCAAGCTCGTAACGAAGGTCGTAACTTGGCTCGTGAAGGTAACGATATTATCCGCGAAGCTGCTAAGTGGTCTCCTGAGTTGGCTGTTGCTTGCGAACTGTGGAAAGAAATTAAGTTCGAGTTTGAAGCAATGGATACCGTCTGATAATTGAGGATTTGGGATTTTGGATTCATATACAATCCAAAATCTAAAAATCTAAAGGGCTGGGTCAAGCATGGATTTAAAGCAAATTGCGAAAGACACAGCCAAAACTCTCCAAAGCTACCTGACTTATCAGGCGCTAAGGACTGTATTGGCACAGCTAGGCGAAACAAATCCTCCTCTAGCACATTGGTTGCAAAACTTTTCCGCTGGGAAAATTCAAGACGGAGAAGCTTATATAGAGGAATTGTTTCTAGAAAAGTCAGATTTGGCATTGCGGATTATGACTGTCAGGGAACACATAGCGGCGGAAGTGACGGAGTTTTTACCAGAAATGGTGATAACTGGCATTCAGCAAGCCAATATGGAACAGCGTCGCCAGCATCTCGAACGCATTACGCAACTAAGTTTATCAAGTCCCAGCCTCGAAATACCAAAGACAGACAATATCTGATAGCCTGCGTGGCGTAGCTATTGCTAATTTGGATAATTTATCCAATTAGTCAGTCAACCAAGTCATAAAAAATCTCCCCCACTTAGCAAAAACTATGCAAACTTTACCTAAAGAGCGTCGTTACGAAACCCTTTCTTACCTTCCCCCTTTGTCTGACGCGCAAATCGCCAAGCAAGTTCAGTACATCATCACACAAGGTTTCATTCCTGCAATTGAATTCAACGAAACTTCTGAACCTACAGAACTTTATTGGACAATGTGGAAGTTGCCTTTGTTCGGCGCTAAAACTGCTCAAGAAGTATTGAGTGAAGTTCAAAGTTGCCGTTCTCAGTATGGTAACTGCTACGTCCGTGTTGTTGGTTTTGACAACATTAAGCAGTGTCAAGTTATGAGCTTCCTTGTTCACAAACCCAGCAGATACTAAGAGCTAATTAGCTCATAGTTATTTGATGAATTAAAAGGAGAGGTAGAGTTTTCTATCTCTCTTTTTTTTAGCGTTACATAATGGCTTTATGAATTATGTTTCGCGCAAAGGCACAAAGGAGCAAAGACGCAAAGGTAAGAGTTTTCAAAATTAACCATGGTTACGCCACTCAGGCTATCGGTGAGTTTCATTCTTTGATTCAGCAATACCCTTTTTTTTAGTTTTTGATGGAGAATAGAATTGTCGGTTGAGTCGCACACACAAAACTAAAGGTGGTAATTATGCAACAAATTACTGTTAATGAAGCATCTCAACATTTATCTGATTTAATTGAAGCAGCACTTGGTGGTGATGAAATTATCATCATGAAAGATAATCAACCTGTGGTGAAATTAATTCCTGTATTACCCGTGAAAATTCGTCCTAAATTTGGTAGTGCTAAGGGAATGATTAAAATGTCTGATGATTTTGATGAACCTTTGAAAGAGTTGAAGGAGTATATGGAATGAAGCAATTAATTGATACTCATACTCTGCTTTGGTTTACTATGGGTAATCCCAGAATTAGCGATAATTTGAGATTACAAATTGAGAATAATGACAATCTTTTGAGTATTGCCAGTGTTTGGGAAATGGCAATTAAACATAGTATAGGTAAACTTAATTTGGAGATGAGTTTTGATGATTTTGTCGAACAGCAAATAATTGGGAATGGTATTACATTAAAGAAAATCAACCAACAGCATATTTCAGTGATTGCTCAATTACCCTTACATCATCGTGATCCTTTTGACAGAATGTTAATTGCACAGGCTATGGTGGAAAATATGCCTATAATAAGTGCTGATACAATTTTCGATGCCTATCCCATACAGCGTTTGTGGTGAAAAATAACGCCCAATTTTGATAGTTCTTTTCTTAAAGCGCAGAGGGTACAGACAACTGTTATGATTTATGAGTATCGAAAATATACTCTAGATTAGCAGTCAATGAGCTACTGTATCAATCCCAACTGTCCACAACCGCAAAACACCAGACAGCCCTTATTTTGTCAATCATGTGGTTCTGAGTTACTTTTAGAAGGGTGTTATCGAGTCCTTCGTCCCTTGGGGGGTGGTGGTTTCGGTAAAACTTATGAAGTGGATGATTCTGGTACAAAGAAAGTCTTGAAGGTTTTGTTTAATACAGTTCCTAAAGCTATTGAATTGTTTCAACAAGAAGCGGAAGTTTTAAAACACCTGAAACACCCTGGTATTCCTAAAGTTGAGTCAGATGGTTACTTTATTTATTTTCCTAGAGATGCTAAAGAACCCCTGCATTGTTTGGTAATGGAAAAAATTGAGGGGATGAATTTAGAAGAATACATAACTCAACGCAATGATCAAGCTATTAGTGAACGTGCGGCTATACGGTGGTTAAAACAGATAGTTGAGATTTTAGATCAAGTCCATAAAAAAAATTATTTTCATCGGGATATTAAGCCACCTAATATTATGCTACGACCTAATGGGCAGTTAGTATTAATTGCAGGGGAAACGCATCTAATTTTTTTTGACAAAATGTAACTTCTATGAATAGATAAAAAGGGCAGTATTACCATGTTAATATCAAGCCAATAAATGAGTATGAAGAAAATTTGATGGTAAATTCGTTTCTATAAGAATCAATAAAATGAGTTGAAGTGGTATTCTCAATAAAACTAAAGAGACAAAATTCACAAAATGAAGCTACCACCAAAAATCACAATAGTAGATCACTTTAAAGATTTAGAAGATAAAAGAGTTGAGAGAACAAAAAGGCATAAATTAATAGATATAGTAACCATTGCGATTTGTGCAGTGATCTGTGGAGTAGATAGTTGGGTATTGATGGAGGCTTATGGAAAAAAGAAAGAAAAATGGCTAAAACAATTTTTAGAACTTCCAAACGGGATTCCATCTCATGATACATTCGCCAGAGTATTTGCGAGAATAGATCCGCAACAATTTCAGAATTGTTTTTTGAGTTGGATAAAATCTATCAATAAAATTACAGAAGGAGAAGTCATAGCAATAGATGGGAAAACATTAAGGCATTCATATGATAAAGGAAAGGATAAAGGTGCGATTCACATGGTAAGTGCATGGGCAACTAGTAATAAATTAGTATTAGGACAATGTAAAGTAGAAGAAAAGTCAAATGAAATAACAGCCATACCGGAATTAATTAAAGTATTAGATATAGCCGGATGTTTAGTAACGATTGATGCGATGGGGTGTCAAAAAGAGATAGTAAAATCAATTGCAGAAAAATCAGGCGAATATATTATCGCACTCAAAAAGAATCAAGGTAATTTATATAAGAATGTAGAAGAAATCTTCAAAGAAGCTATATCTAAAGGGTTTGAGGGATTCAAATATAGTGAATTTCATACAAAAGAAGACAAACATGGAAGAGAAGAGATTCGTCATTATCTCATGTTATCAGACATAGAAGAAAGAATAGATACTGATAAGAAATGGGTAAATCTTCAAAGTGTAGGAATGGTAGAATATATACGAAAAGTTAATGGAAAAACGAAGGTTGAGACAGGCTATTATATAAGTAGTTTGACAAATAATGCGAAATTACTAGGAGAATCAGTCCGCACTCATTGGGGTATAGAGAATTCATTACACTGGGTTTTAGATGTAGCTTTTAGAGAAGATGATTGTCGGATAAGAAAGGATAATGCACCACAAAACTTTGCAGTTATTCGTCATATAGCAGTTAATCTTTTAGGAAAAGAAAAAAGCCAAAAACTAGGAACTAAAAGTAAGCAGTTTTGTGCAGGATGGGATGATGAATATTTAGAGAAGATTTTAGAATGTATCTGATAAAAATCAGAAAATATAGACAAATATAAATATAACCAATTTATTTTTCTGTTGATTCTACAATAGAATCTATATTTTTGATGCCAAAAAATATAGATATTAATATATAGAACTGAACAAAATAAATCCATCATTAAAAATAAATACTTACTCTAAATTTATGAAATTTTTATAATTTTAATAAAGGAATTTATCAGATTTTGAATGAAGTTAGATATTTTCCCATATTGATGCACTAATATAGTATTCTGTCAAGATAATTTAGATGCGTTTCCCCTGGTATTAATTGATTTTGGCACAGCGCGGGAAGTTACACAAACTTTGATGCAAAAAGTCGCAGGACAGCAAGTTACAGGGATTATTTCCGCAGGTTATACGCCACCTGAACAAATGAATGGTAAGGCTGTTCCGCAATCAGATTTTTTTGCTTTAGGGCGAACTTTTGTTTATTTATTAACTAGTAAATATCCTCAAGATTTTGCGGAAGATTCTCGCACAGGGACGTTAATTTGGCGAGATGATACTGCTGGTATTTCCCAAAAATTATTAGATTTGATTGATTATTTAATGTCTCCATTTCCTGGAAATAGACCGAAAGATACTCAAGAGATTTTATATAGATTAGCTGAATTTGAGACCTCTTCACCTAAATTTAAAGTTCCTAATTCCAATAGTCAATCTTCTAATTATGGTCCTTATGCTAAAACGGTAGTATCCACATCTGGAAAAGTTAGTCAAGTAGTAAGTTCTCCTAAATACGCATCACCTTGGATACGTTTTTTAGCGTACTTTATTGATTTAATAATATGTTGTATTTTTATGCCATTGTCTATAGCTTTCTTAGGAAGTATCATAATCATAGTAATGATACCAGATCGAAATTGTGGAACAAATGGTATCTGTAGTGATTTATGGTATAGTATATCCTTAGTTTTATCTGTAATCTTTACTTGGCTTCATTTTGCATTAGCTGAAAGTTCGGTTAAACAATCAACTTATGGACAAGGTATCTGCAAAATAGTTGTGACTGATATGAATGGCAAGAGAATTTCTTTGTGGCGTGCTACTTGGAGATTTATAGTTAAAATATTGTTGACTTTCTTGACTTTTGGTTTAGTTGATATAATATATATCCTATTTGATGAAAAAAATCGTTCTTTACACGATATCTTAGCTGGTACTTTGGTTATTAAAAAACCATCTGCATAATTACAAAGTATTCAATGGTGCGTTACGCTGTCGCTAACACTACTCAATAAACTACTGAATAATTAACTTCTCGTAAATCTCATAGCCCATTATATAATCATCCAAAACAAAGCCACTACCAAAATCTATTACCTGACTATCAATAATTTTAAACCCAAATCGAGAATAAGCTTTAATGCCTTTTTCATTCCTTTTATTGACATTGAGAATTATTTGTTTCAAGTTCATTTGTCGCGCTTTCTGGCATACATGAAATAACATCTTTTGACCATATCCAAAACCGTGCAAAGATGGCAATAAATAACATTTATGTAATTTTAAATAATTATGATTATCCATAATTTCTGAACCATAAGATACATAACCGACTAATTCTGAATTATGTAAAACTTTATCATAAAGTATACCTTTATTATAAATTTCATTTTCAATTATTCCTGTTCCATACATTTTAGTTAGCATATACTCGATTTGTGCATGGCTGAGAATTGAAGAATAGTGGTTATACCAAATTTCTTCACTGATTTTTCTCAGTTCTTCCAAATTAGAATCTAATAACTTAGTAATGGTAATTGATGAATCATTCATGGTGAGAATTGTATTCTAATAAAAATTAAATGTCAGGATTGCCAAAATTAATTTACCATTTAATTGAGATAACATAGGACTCATATTTGATTTCTGTATCTGGTAAACAATACAAACAAACAGCTATGGCAATGGATGATACATTTGACACCCCAAATCAATCCTTATCTATCCCCAAGGTCAACATTTTGACCATGTTTCGGCTAGGACTGTTTCAAATGGGGTTGAGTATGATGTCTATCTTGACTCTGGGGGTACTTAACCGAGTCATGATTCAGGAAATCGCCATTCCGGCAACTATAGGTAGTTTAGTATTAGCAATACCTTATTTTATCGCACCGACAAGGATTTTATTTGGGCAAATGTCCGATGCTAAACCCTTATTAGGTTATCATCGCACGGCTTATGTATGGGGAGGAGCAGGAATATTTGCGATCGCAGCATTTTTAGCGGTACAAGTAATGTGGCAGTTAAATGCCGCTAATATTGCTGATACTTGGACATGGACTACCCAAACCATCGGTTGGACAGCGGTTCTCGGTTTCGTGTTCGCAATTTACGGTTTAGCAATTTGCGCTAGTGGTACAGCATTTGCAGCTTTATTAGTGGATATCTCCGAAGAAGACAACCGTTCTCAAGTTGTGGGGATTGTTTGGTCAATGTTAATGGTAGGAATTATAGTAGGGGCAATTATCAGTTCCAGCCTCTTAAAGCAATTAAGCACAAACGCACCCATCGAACTTTTACAAGCAGCAATTAATCGTCTATTTGTGATTGTTCCTGGAATAGTTTTTTGTTTAGCAATTATTGCAACTGTAGGTGTAGAAAAAAAATATTCCCGTTTTTTTAACTGTGCTAATAAAGGAAATCGGGAAGATGGTATCACCTTAAAAGGTGCCTGGAAAATTTTAACAGCTAGTCCACAAACAGGCTTGTTTTTCACCTTTTTATTAGTGATGACTATTAGCTTGTTTATGCAAGATCCCATTTTAGAACCTTATGCGGGGCAAGTCTTTAAAATGCCCTTAGCAGAAAGTACCAAACTCAACGTTTTTTACGGGACAGGGATATTAATTTCCTATGGTATCACGGGTTTTTTCATTGTTCCCCGTTTAGGTAAAGCTCGAACTATCAAATTAGGTTGTATTTTAGTAGCATTTGCCGCTTTATTAATAGGTTTTTCGGGATTTTCTGCAAATCCATCTCTACTAAAATCAACTTTAGTTTTATTTGGTTTAGCTACTGGTTTTGTGACCACCGCAGCAGTAACTTTAATGTTAGACTTAACAATTGCCGAAGCCGCAGGTACATTTATTGGTGCTTGGGGACTTGCCCAATCTTTATCTAGAGGCATTGCTACGGTAATTGGTGGTACAGTTTTAGATTTGGGACGTAAGTTTTTACCAGATAATTTAGTATTAGCTTATGGTTTGGTATTTGTCTTAGAAGCTTTAGGAATGTTACTATCAATTTGGTTTTTGAATCGTGTGAATGTCAAAGAATTTCAAACTAATACCAGACAAGTTCTAGCCTCTGTTCTCGAAAGTGACTTAGATAATTAACAACTAACAACTGTACGGGCGAAGCATTTGGAGAACTATTTTTGGCAATGACCGATAATTTATCTTCCAAATGCTTCGCCCCTACTAACAACTGACAACTGACAACTAACCAGGGATACATTCTATGAGTTACTACATTGCGCCTAGTTTTCTTGACAAACTTGCAGTTCATATCACCAAAAATTTCTTAAATATTCCTGGGATTCGCGTTCCTTTAATTTTAGGAATTCATGGCCGCAAAGGTGAGGGAAAATCCTTTCAATGCGAGTTAGTTTTTGAGAAAATGGGTATCGAAGTCACCTTAATATCTGGAGGAGAATTAGAAAGTCCAGACGCGGGAGATCCTGCGCGGTTAATTCGGTTACGTTATCGGGAAACAGCGGAATTAATCAAAGTTCGGGGAAAAATGTGCGTACTGATGATTAATGATTTAGATGCTGGTGCGGGACGTTTTGATGAAGGAACTCAATATACAGTAAATACTCAGTTGGTAAATGCCACATTGATGAATATTGCTGATAATCCCACAGATGTGCAATTACCGGGAAGTTATGACTCCAATCCTTTATGTCGTGTCCCGATTATTGTCACCGGAAATGATTTTTCTACTCTCTATGCACCATTAATTCGTGATGGGAGAATGGACAAATTTTACTGGGAACCAAACCGCGATGATAAGGTAGGAATTGTGGGAGGAATTTTTGCAGAAGATGGTCTTTCACAAAGAGAAATTGCACAATTTGTTGATACTTTTCCCCATCAATCTATTGACTTTTTTAGTGCGTTGCGTTCCCGGATTTATGATGAACAAATCCGTAATTTCATCCATCAAATCGGGTTTGAAAATGTCTCTTTGCGAGTTGTCAATAGTTTGGAGGGTCCACCAGCATTTAAAAAGCCAGATTTTACTTTATCGCATTTAATTGAGTCGGGTAAATTTATGGTTGGTGAACAAAAACGGGTGGAAACTTCTCATTTAGTGGATGAATATAATCGTTTAAATCGAGGTAAAGATTATCAAGCAACTTCACCTATTGCGGAAGTTCCTGTGAGTAAACCTGCGATTAATCAACCTACTCATTTAAGTTTAGAAACTCAAGCACAAGTTCGACAAATTTTAGCTCAAGGTTATAAAATTGGTATTGAACACATTGATGAAAGACGTTTTCGCACAGGTTCTTGGCAAAGTTGCGGTTCTTTTCAAATTGATGCCCATTCCGATGCTATTTCTACCTTAGAAGCTTGTTTATCTGAATATAGCGGTGAATATGTGCGTTTGGTAGGAATTGACCCACAAGCAAAACGACGAGTAGTAGAGACAATTATTCAGCGTCCTCATAGCAAGTAATTGGTATGAAGTTTTAAAGATTAGGTAATTTAAAGGTTGAACTTACCCGTTGACAATTACTTTGGGTGGTTATAAGTGGTTTACCTTATGGTCGAGTGCAGGGCTATTTTCAGCCCTTTCTTTAAATATTTTTTGTGCTGCTGAATTGGGGTATGATTATGATATTTATTTCGTGCAAAGGCGCAAAGTTTCAAATTTTGAATTTGTCAATTTCATACCTAAGTTCAGCAACGCCGTATTTTTATTGTAGTCTATGCGGAATTCCTTTATATTTGATTTATGCGGTATGTATGTGCAATCACACTACAATATCTGTGATCGCACTACAAGCTGTGGATGAAATCCAACAATAATGACCGCTATTTCGTCCAAATAGTCGTATTTGTCCACTCAATGCAACTCGGACTGACGAGCGTTGCACCAAAGGTTCCATCGTCGGGAAAGTTAACTTTTGCCGCAGAGGGGGGAGTCACCGTACCCTTTGCAACTGGGCGACCGTAAGCGGACATATCGACCGAAAGCTGATCCCCTGTTTGAGTGACAATCGGACCGGGTCTTCCCAAGAATTTCCAAGTACCTGAAAAATCCCTAGCTTCCCAAACGGTAGCATTATTCCAGATAATCTGCCCCCGACGATTTAATGTCCCAATAAAGGTTCCATCGTCCGGAAAAGTGACTTCGATCTGAGTTTCATTTAAAAATTTGCCAGTTGCAGTGGGGCGACCATAAACGGACATATCGACCGAAAGCTGCTTGCCCTTTTGAGTGATAATCGGACCAGGCTTGCCTCCGAAATACCATTGACCATTTACGGGGGAGCAAATTGTTGCTTTGGCTGGGATCGGCTTTGCATTTGCTGTCGGGGTAAGTGAAAGGATAAGTACAGCAACGCCACCCAAAGCAGCCGCCCATTTTTGCAAATTCATGTTCGAGTTTCGATAAGCTGAGGTTGCAGACATTGGTTAATCTCCTTGAAGGAAGTTGTTAATCAAAATACTGGTTACGTCCACTCTAACAGCTAAGTTAGACATTTGCTACGGGATGAATAGACGATTTACGCCCAAATAAGTTTCAAGGTAAAGTGCAATCTCAATCAAGCGATCAACACATTCTTCTCGGTATTCTCGTTTGTTATGAAGATAGTAGAGAATTGTGGCATAAGTAGAAAGACATGGTAGAGTAGAAGGCATGGAAAAAATCAGCCTCATCTGCCACACCTATAAAACGGAAATACCGGAAACGGATTGGGAACAGACTCCAACCAGTGTCAAAGGACGGATGGAGGAGATGAAGCAGTGGATACAAGAATTAGAAGAAAAACTGAATAGAACATCAAAGAATTCATCATCACCACCATCAGCAGATCCACTCAACACAGAAAAGAAACCAATCAAGAAAAAAAGTGGGAAAAAGAGAGGGGGACAACCAGGACACAAGGGATTTACAAAGTTTCTATATCCAGAATCTGAGTGTGAGGAGGTAATAAATTACAAGCCAGAGTCCTGTAGTAGCTGTGGAGGGCAGTTGGAAGGAGAAGATGCTAACCCATACAGACATCCCTCTTGTAGAAATACCACCTATCAAACCCGAACCATTAATAAACTGAGAATGGAAGCGAGTAACGCCGTAGAAAAGGCAGTAGAAGAGGCGAAAACCTACATCCAGAATGCGGCAGTAGTGGGTGCAGATGAAACCAGATTTAGTCAAAAAAACACGGATGGATGCAACGGCAAAAATAGTCAAGCCTGGTTATGGACAGCAGTTACACCATTAGTCACCTTCTTTGAGATTACACTAACTCGGTGTACAGATGCCGCCAAGAATTTATTAGGGGAGAGGTTTGCTGGAATTTTAACCACCTTCTCCTTCTCTACTTCCACAAGTTCCAGTACCTAAGTAAGTTATAAATACTGCTGTGTTTTGCGTAGTTATTCATTTGTATTCCAGATGGATTAGCAAGTGATTTTCATAGCTATAACTACTTCACACATTCTATTTCACGGTATTTAAGTCACAGGGTTAGCGCATCTCAAACCCTATTGACAAGGGGATTTATTTGATATGTGGGAGGATGTTCAAGTGACACAACTCAAGGTAAGTTAATATATAACCCATCTAGCCGCTGTATCTAAGTAATGTCAACAGGATTTAAGAAGAAGTGCAAAACCAGAACATCTGTTACACCCAGTGTAGACAGTAAAGAGATTACCAGTAACTTTCTGCAACACTTTACGGGAATAAAAGACCCTAGAGCAGAAAGAACTCGATTGCATTTACTCACCGATATTATGACCATTTCCTTACATACAGTGAGTGCATGGGCAAGTGAACATCGGTTAATTTTAGGGCAAACAAAGGTCAGTTGTAAATCAAATAAAATCACCGCAATTCCAGCACTATTAGAGACTCTGGACTTATCTGGCTGTATTATCACTATTGATGCAATGGGTACACAAAAATCAATTGCCGAACAGATCATAGCTGGAAATGCTGATTATATTTTAAGCCTAAAAGACAGGGCAAGCGCATCTTATTTTTAGAATGCTTACTGGACAAAGGTTTTGACGATTGTTAATTTTTGTAACTAAAGGTTGAAACCCTTGCTGGGCATGGATTACAGAATTTAGGTGCGTTTGCCCTGGCCTAAAAGATAATCATCCCACCCTACATCAACAAGTGAAAAATTGGTTTAAAACAGCACAATCTCTAAACTTTAAGGGTGTTGATGTTAGTATTAGTCAACGGGTGGAAAAAGGACATCACCGCATCGAAAATCGGACAGTTTATACTGTTCCAATTTCACAATTACCAGCACTTTATGAACAAAACCAATGGGCAGGATTAACAACAGTAGTCATGGTAGTTCGTAAGGTTCAGCATTGGAATAAAACTACCCATGAAATTCAATTTTATATTACTAGTCTTGATAGTGATGCTAACAAAATTGGTAGTGCAGTTCGACAGCATTGGGGGATTGAAAACTCTGTTCATTGGACATTGGAGTTTTTAAGTTTCTATCTTTCAGAATTAGAAAAAGATGACTTATTAAAAACAGCAATGCAGCAAGTAATTAATAGTGATATTCCTATTCAAATAGATTCTACGCAAGCTTTAAAATTACGCAGTTTGGGGTTAATCGAATTTAAAGGAAATGAAGTACAATGTCTTTGTGATTTATATCGGCTTTATTTTCGAGAGCGTCTATAGCGGTTATCGGTTGGATGCAATACAACTGTAGGGTGCGTCAGACATCAATAATTTGTTTATTTGCAGGATTTATCCGGTCTGACGCACCCTACCAATGTGCCAGTTACGTAAATCATAATATAGTCTAAATTTATACCTTTCTTGGTTAATAGAATATTGATTGGTAACGCCAATAGTGGCGGTTATAGGTTTTGAGAAATTTATAGAAAGTTTTCGCCAATGGTTTGAAGTGGTAAGCTGGGAATAGGGTAACTCTGCGGCTGTTTGTAAGAATTGATGGACGGCTTAGAGATGATTTAATGCTTTCACACTAGAGCATCTTCCCCGCGTGAGCGAGACGCTCACACTACAGTCCATCATTTTTATCTTGACAAACTACTAGGGCTATTTTTTGGGTTCTGTAAATAATTGCGAAAGGAGGTGACGATAGGTTCAACAATTCCTGACTAGAAGCCTAGTAGCTGTAAAAGTAAGAGCAAATGGCAGCAAAATTCCGAAAAAATCCGTTTCCACCCAAAAACCTAGATCGAATTGGAGTAGGAAGAATCTAAAATAGATATTAAATTAGAAAAACAACGGCCATTAAGCAACGTTAGTCCATTTTACCCTATGTAAAGCGTCCCCAGGTTGTTACCAGTGCTGAAACAAGATGTCATGCAAGTTTCCCAGGATCAGCCTATTTATGCTGAAGCTCCTCTCCAGTTATTGCTATTTGTTGATGGACGGCCTCAGTCTCGTCAAGAAGTGCAGCAAATTCGGGTTTATTTAAAAGAATTAGAGGCTGGGTATAGTTTTGAACTACAAATTATTGATGTTGGACAACAACCCTATTTAGCGGAACATTTTAAGTTAGTAGCAACCCCTGCTCTAGTTAAGATTCATCCCGAACCTCAACAAACTATTGCTGGTACTAATATTATTCCACAATTAAAAATTTGGTGGCCGCGTTGGCAACACGCTGTTGGCACTTTTTTGAAATTACAGGCAGATAAACAGGAATGTTTGGATGAAAAGAGTCAGGTGATTTCGCCTAAATCTACCATTCATTCTGTTGCTACTTCGGCCGAGGCAATTCAACTAGGGGATGAAATTTTTCGTCTGAAGCAGGAAAAGGAGAGACTGCAAGAACAGCTACTGTTTAAAGACCGAGTAATTGCGATTTTAGCACATGATCTCCGTAATCCTCTCACGGCTGCGGCGATCGCTATTGAAACTCTTCAATCTAATTACAATCCAGATACAGGGGGATTTCAACGTCTGAAATCTGGTTTGGCTATACATTTATTAAAACAGGCTCGGACGCAAACCAAGATCATTGATCGGATGATTGCTGATTTGTTACAAGCTGGGCGGGGTGACGATACAGAATTGCCAATCGTACCACAAAAGTTACAATTAGGGGAAATTTGTTTACAGGTATTAGAGGAATTGAGCGATCGCTATATTGCTAAATCTCAAACGGTGGAAATAGACATTCCCCAGGATTTACCCTCTGTTTATGCTGATCCTGAACGAATTCGCCAAGTCCTGGTTAATCTTTTAGATAACGCCATCAAATATACACCGTCTGGTGGCATAATTACTGTAGCGGGACTCCATCGCACTAGCCAAAAAGTGCAATTTACGATTGGTGATACAGGACCTGGTATTCCCGAAGAAAACCGCGATCGCATTTTTGAGAATCTTTTCCGTCTCCAACGTGATCAAAGTACAGATGGATATGGAATTGGTCTTTGTTTATGTCAACGCATTATCCGCGCCCATTACGGTCAAATTTGGGTAGATTCATCTCCCCACGGTGGTGCATGGTTTCATTTTACAATGCCAGTATATCCATCTTAGTCAGTTGTCAGTTGTTCGTTGTCAGTAGGGGCGAAGCATTTGGAAGATAAATTATCGGTCATTGCCAAAAATAGTTCTCCAAATGCTTCGCCCGTACAGTTGTCAGTTGTCAGTTGTCAGTTGTTCGTTGTTCGTTGTCAGTTGTCAGTTGTCAGTGGTAAAACTATCACCAATTACCAATTACCAATTACCAATTACCAATTACCAATTACCAATTACCAATTACCAATTACCAAATTACTAATTACTAAAAATGCCAAATCAATTAATGTATCAGCAGGACGATTTTGTTGTTTTGGAAACAAATCAACCAGAACAATTTCTGACAGTGGCGGAATTATTAATCAAGCTGGAAAAAACTTTATCACAAATTGCATTCGCGGATTTACCATTGGATGTGCAAAAATTTGAGTCTGTTAGCGAACAAGCACAATACTTGCTGGATACAAGTTGTAATTTAGATGTGGGGCCTGGAGAATATTTACAGTGGTATGCGGTGCGGTTGGAAAAATAAAATGATTTGCTACCAAATTATGTTTGTTCGGCTTCAAAGGTGATGCGCTCAGATTGATATGCAGGTGGCTCAACATGAATTAAAATCCTCACAGGATGAAAACGTTGTTCTAGTTGTTTTTCAACTTCTTCTGTGATATTGTGAGCCGTTTCTACATCTGGTGCATCAACAATTAAGTGCATTTCTATAAACACTTGACGACCAATGACACCGCGGGAAGCGATATCATGACAGTTAATTACACCGGGGACAGAAACTGCAATTGTATGAATAGTTTCCGGGGCTATGGCCATTTGATCCACAAGCCAGGGTAAATTTTCGGTTAGAACTGACCAACCGCTCCAAAATACCAGTAAAGCCACTGGGAAAGCTAGTGCTACATCTAACCACTGATAACCCAGCCACACACCAATTAAACCACCAATAACGGAGATTGTCACCCAAATATCACTCATGGTATGGGTAGCATCAGCGATTAAAATGGAACTACCTACTCTTTTTCCCACATTCCGTTCATAAAAGGCGACAAAAATATTTATTCCTAACACAATCAGTAATAACCACAATTCTGGAGGTGATACTTTTACAGGTTCGCCACCTTTGAGAATTCTTTCTACTGCACCTTGGACAATTTCAAAACAAGCTATTCCTAAAAATGCAGCTATCCCCAAAGCGCCTAGTGCTTCAAATTTATTATGCCCATAAGGATGCTCTCGATCTGGCAATGGTGAAGAAAACTTAATAGCAACTAAGCCTAAGACATTATTGGCACTATCAGTCACACTATGTAAAGCATCAGCCAGCAAACTTAAAGAACCTGTCCAATGACCCACAAGGACTTTTAAGCCCATGACAAATACGTTAAGCAGTAGGGTGATAATTAAAACTTTTCTTACTTCCGTGCGGTTATCGTAAATCATATATTAATCTTTTGTTAATCTTGTGTGATTTGTGAAAAAAAAGACTAGAGAATTTGTTTTCTTTAACTATTACTGTACAACAATAGGTATTTATTTCTAGGAATAAATATACAGGAAATATGTCAAAAACTGCTTATTAAGAATTTATCTCTTTATTGAACAAAAAGGAACAAAAGATCCCCGACTTCTCAAAGAAGTGGGGGATCTGGATATGGTAATGTGGATAATTACGAATAATTATTAATAAGTAGGTTATGTCTTCTGCACCTCTCACACCAAATCTGGTAGAAGGTTCTATTTCTGTTAGTTTTTCACCCCAAGTAGCGCAAGAATTAAAAGCAGCAATAGATGAATTATTGAAAAGTCTCAAAGTTGTTGCTAGTAAAACTCCAGGTACAGGTAAAGTCAGTCCTCAACCCTCGTTAGAGTATCGTTACACTGGGGATGTATTTATAGAAATATTCTGTAATCCTAATATCTGGCCTACTCCCTTTGCGGCTAAAGTTTTGTTAACAATTCGCAATATGGGGATTCGATTGACGACAGAAGCGGAACTTACCCGTGTGATTGAAGATATTAATCAGTACTTAGAGCAGTTTTAAATTAATGTCTAAACTATGATTTTTGTGATTTTGATGATTTTTATGATCAATCTCTCATCTTCATCAAAATAATTCTAAAAATCAAGAAAATCAAAGGAATCCTATAAATCATAGTTCAGACGTTGTGTTATTCCATATTCTATAGGACTCCTATTTGAGTTTTGAACAAATTCCGTACATCTGAAGAGTGGCAAAATCAAAGGTAGTGTGTCGAATAAACCACTCAAACATCCACTTTAAATGCGAGAAGGAAGGTATCAATGCACAGAAACGCCGAACCCATGTTTTAGCTTGTAACCAAATATCCTCAATCGGATTTTGCTCTGGACAATTCGGGAACAAGTGTTGGGAGTGATAGAAGTAGGAAAATCAAGTTCAACAAATCTCAAAAATGGGTTTACAGTTGAACAAGAAGCTGTATTTTTTGAAGTTGAAAATGATATCAATGCCTTTGAAGAATACTTGCGATTTGCAATTTTTAATGCTGCGAGTTTTGAATCATTTTGTATTCAAGAACTCAAAGGTTTAGTTGATGGTTTCAGAGAAAAAGAAGGAACTTGGACAGGGGTAGCGATGAATGAATGGTTACAAGGAAATCCACTTTTATTAGCGGAAATACCCAATAATTTAAAATCACAAGAATCTAATTTAGAAGTTAGTGAAAGATTACGACAATTATCTATTGCCTTAAAAGGTAATATTATGGAAAACAGAGGAAGAACAATTTAGGGTGGGGAAACCCCCTTTAGATCCCCGACTTCTTTAAGAAGTCGGGGATCTGAATAAGTATGCTATAATATCAAATCATCACAAATATCATTGGAGATGAAAATTATATGACTCTCACAATTAACAACTTAGAAAAAATAGAACAAATATTACAAGATGATGATAACGACTATCAAATAGAACTACAAGAAGGGAATATTTTAATTATGGGTCCATCGGATATAGAATCTAGTGAAATTGGTGCTGAGTTCATATATTTGCTAAAATTATGGACTAATCCTCGTAAATTAGGGCGAATATTTGACTCCAGTGGTGGGTTTATTATGCCAAATACTGATTTACGCGCTCCCGATGTTTCCTTTGTGTCCGCCCAAAGATTAAAACGGACTGTGAGAGATTTTGGTAATTTAGTTCCTGATTTAGTAGTAGAAATTAAATCAAAAACTGATAGAGTTGCTAAATTAGAAGATAAACTTAAATTATTTTTAGAATTAGGTGCAAAGGTAGCAATTCTCATCAATCCTGATGAATTAACTGTTGCTGTTTATCGTCCTGATGGTAAAATTACGTTGTTAACAGAAGATGATAAATTAACTGTAACTGAATTATTTCCTGGTTGGGAAATTGCTATTTCTGAATTATGGCCACCTGTGTTTGAATAAGTGTTTATATCCTCAATTTTTGATGTTAAATCATAAATATACCACTTCCTATACTGAACAACGAGATCCCCGACTTCTTAGAGAAGTCGGGGATCTGACTCTATTCAGCAAGCGACAAAGTTAGTTAAAATAATCAACTAACACCAAAACAGAAACAAGCCGAAAACTCATGGCAGATCAAATGCAGTGGACAAATGCCCTATCAACTCGTCCTTCCTTAGAAGCGGCTATTAACGATGTCGTAGAACAAGCAGTGGCATCTTTAACAGCACCAGCACATTTAGGGCTGGTATTCATTTCTTCTGCCTTTATGAGTGAGTATTCCCGGCTGTTGCCGTTATTGGCGGAAAAGCTTTCTGTACCTGTATTAGTTGGTTGTAGTGCTGGGGGTGTAATTGGCAGAAAACAGCCAGGAGAAACCGAAGAAATAGAAGCAGAACCAGCCCTGAGTCTGACTTTAGCCCATCTTCCCGGTGTCGAAATCCGACCTTTTCATATTGTCGCCGAAGAATTGCCAGATTCCGATAGTTCCCCCACCGCTTGGATTGATTTGCTAGGTGTGCCACCTTCCGTAGTCCCTCAATTTATTCTCTTGTCTAGTCCCTTTGCTTCAGGAACGAATGATTTATTGCAGGGTTTAGATTTTGCCTATCCGGGTTCGGTGGTGGTAGGAGGACAGGCCAGCAGCGGCTTTATGAATGGTCGTGTGGGCTTATTTTGTAATGATAAATTGTATCGGGAAGGTACGGTAGGCATCGCTTTAAGTGGCAATATCGTCTTAGATACCATTGTAGCCCAAGGATGTCGTCCCATTGGTGAACCGTTGCAAGTCACCAAAGCGGAACGGAATATTATTATTGAGTTAGATGAAAAAGTCCCATTGGTGGTATTGCGAAATTTAATTAGTAGTTTAAGTGAAGAAGATCGAACTTTAGCACAACATTCTTTATTTGTAGGTTTAGCAATGGATGAATTTCGGCTAAATTTACATTCAGGGGATTTTTTAATTCGCAATATTTTAGGAGTAGATCCTAATGCTGGGGCGATCGCAATTGGCGATCGCATTCGTGCCGGACAAAGGTTACAATTTCATCTGAGGGATGCCGAAGCATCAGCCCAAGATTTAGAAATTTTACTGCAAGAATATCAAAGTCAAAATGCCAGCGAACCATCTCCCGTCGGCGCTTTAATGTTCACCTGTTTAGGACGAGGAACAGGACTTTATGGCAAACCTAATTTTGATTCTCAATTATTTAGCCGATACCTCCATGATTTACCAATGGGTGGCTTTTTCTGCGGTGGTGAAATCGGTCCAGTCAGCGGCAGAACTTTCCTCCATGGTTATACTTCTGTATTTGCTATTTGTCGTTCTCTTGGGGAATAGGAGTCAGTTGTTAGTAGGGGCGAAGCATTTGGAAGATAAATTATCGGTCATTGCCAAAAATAGTTCTCCAAATGCTTCGCCCGTACAGTTGTCAGTTGTCAGTAGGAAGAAAATTACCAATTACCAATTACCCATTACCAATTACCAATTACCAATTACCCATTACCAATTAAAAGCGTACTATGATTATCAATTAAAGCTGTATTCCCATCATTAACCGCACTATATTCTTCGATATAACGACGGACATGAATAGGAAAATGTGGATATTCTAACATAGCATCACCATCGGCAATAGTTGCCCAAAAATCCCGTAAACCGGGAGCTAGTGTTTGTGCCTGTGCTAGTGGTAAACTTAAAGGTGGTAAAGTCAATAATTTGAGGACAAAAGGATAAGAGCGATCGCCCATCCATTGCCGTGATAATGTTTGTAAATTGGGAAAATCTGGCACTGATTCCACACGATGAGAAACAACTTGTAAGGATTCGTTACCCAATTCATCGCGGTTAAATTCTAATACTCGATAAGGATGAGGATAGCTGACTAAAGAACCCGTGGTAATATCATATATTCCTTCTGCATAAGCAATATCTTGAACGTGCAAATGTCCTGTAAATACTAACTTAACTCCATAGCGTTGTAATAATGTCCGCAGTTCTGCTGCATTTTCCAGCATATAACGATTTGCCATCGGATGATTTGATTGATTAGGTAAATGTTCAACCACATTGTGATGGATCATTACTAAAACCAATTCATCTTTAATGCTTGCTAATTCCCGTTCTAACCACTGGAATTGTTGACTATCTAACCGTCCTATTTGCTCACCTTGATCATTAAATGAGTTAGAATTAAGACCGATTAACCTCACTCCTGGGAATATCTGCCGATTGTAATAATGTTGTTGAGGATTTTCATAACCAAATTGTTGGTAATAATAGGGAAAATCTGCAAAACCAATTGATTGTTCATTAGCCATTAAAACAGGGAGATCATGATTACCAGGAATCACATAAGATGGAAAAGGTAATTGTGATAACCTGTTTTGTAACCAATTGTGATTTGCTGGTTCACCATGTTGGGTTAAGTCTCCAGGGATCAACAAAAAATCTAAATCTAATTGGGTTAAATGTGCTAATACACTATCAAAAGCTGGAATACTCACTTCCACCAAATGAAAGCGACTAGGATGATCCCAGATGGTTTCAGGAAGCGCAATGTGTAAGTCGCTAACTATAGCAAAACGAAAATTGAGTTTCATTGATTTTAAGAAAATGTTAAAAATAAAGTTGCAAAAATTCTTATTCTTAAAGTATAACCCTCACTGTGTATACCTGTGTAGGAATATTTAGACTTAATAATATTTATATACATTTGTTTAGAATTGTTGTTTTTTTTAAGGAGAGTAAATTTTGTCACCTGTTCGAGTTCGTCAGCACGTTAACCCCCTTGCGAGTAAGTTCCAAACCCCAGCCGCTTCTCCAGAATGGCAAAAGATTTATATCCAACAAAACCTACCTCTACACTTAGATATCGGTTGTGCTAGAGGTAGATTTGTCCTCAAAATGGCACAGGTAGAACCAAATTGGAATTTTTTAGGTTTAGAAATTCGAGAACCGCTAGTAGTAGAAGCAAATAGAATCCGCGACGAAATGGAATTAACAAATTTGCATTATCTGTTTGCAAATGTGAATAATTCCCTAGTTTCCTTATTATCAACATTACCTGTAGGAAGCTTGCAAAAAGTTACAATTCAATTTCCTGATCCTTGGTTTAAAAATCGCCATGCAAAACGTCGGGTAGTGCAACCAGAATTAGTCACAGAATTAGCAAAATATTTAACAGTTGGTGGTATTGTTTTCCTGCAATCTGATATAGAATTTGTAGCAGTAGAAATGTGCGATCGCTTTCATGAACATCCTGCATTTGAAAAGCTAGGAACAACAACATGGTTAGCCGAAAACCCCCTTCCTGTCCCCACAGAACGGGAAATAGCCACTCAAAACAAAGGTGAACCAGTTTATCGGGCTTTATTTAGAAAACTATAATCCGAGATCCTGGGGGAAACGATGCCGAATTTTGTCAGCGGGAATGGGGCGCATCTCTAACAGACATTCGCTGTAGCTGGGTCAGGTGCCGTCTTGTGTCAATGACTGATTGCAAAGATTCATGGACTTTTCTACTCCCTGTTTGAAACTAAATTCAACACACTCAACGACAAAGTTTAAAACTTGAGACATGACTTTATTCTCAGTGGCAGAAAATCGCCCTAAAACATGAGAAACAGTATGAGAATTATCCCCATCTATTGCGTTCTTCGGTTTACCTATACCAATTCTTAATCTAGGAAAATTTTGGGTATTCAGATGAGAAATAATACTTTTCATGCCATTATGTCCACCCGCAGATCCAGACAACCGCAGGCGAGTTTTGCCCAAGGGTAAATCTAGATCATCATAAATGATTAAGATTGATTCAGGCGGTATTTTGTACCAATTGGTTACGGCTTGAATAGCTTGTCCTGAAAGATTCATATAGGTTAAGGGTTTGAGTAACCGAATTTTCCCCTTACCTGCGGCATTCCCTTCGCCAAATTCTCCTTGAAACTTGCGATTTTCAGCTAGAGAAATTTGCCAAGCCCGAGCTAGGGTATCTATAGCTGCAAAGCCAATATTATGACGAGTTTGGTCATATTTAGGCTCTGGATTTCCCAGTCCGACAATTAGCTGGGGAATCACCACAGCCGTTGGTTTTACTTCTTCATCTTTCATCCTTGTACGTTTTCTGACTGGGTTTTTCCAGCTTCAATGTGTTTATGCTCTAATTCAGCGGTTGTTTTCACAGTTTCTTTCAATTGTTCAGATTCTTTTTTGAACTCGCTTTGAAATTCATTAGAGGCTTCTTGAAAACTGCGAATAGTTTTCCCCAAACTGCGACCAATTTCTGGTAACTTCTTCGGTCCAAAGATTAATAATGCAACTACCATAATGACACCCATTTCTGGTAAACCGATACCAAATATATTCATTTTGCTCTCCTATAGACTGAAAAACCGCCACAACTACTCTACAGCTTTGGGGTTTAGACTAATTTTATCGCTATTTTTAGGTATTTTTTTGAATAATAAAAAAACTGGGATAAGCCAGGTAAAGTTTTATACTGCTCGGTCAAAGGTAAAAAGTTGTTATATCGTAGGTTGGGTTGACGTATGTTACCCAACAAAATTCTCGATCATGTTGGGTTTTGCTGTCGCTCAACCCAACCTACATTTCCTTAACCGAATAGTATTAGGGTAGATGCTAATTATCAGCTTGATGACTGGATAGCCATTAGCCGCCTAAACTGCGCCAATCAACAAGCACGTCCTGAATTAACAGAGACTTGTTATAAACTTGCAGGATAATTAGCAGAAATACCAAAAATAAACCCATAAACACACCCATTAAAGGTGTTGTTCCCCAACCTGGAGACACTTTACCATACTCAGCATTTAAGGGTCTGAGAATATCTCCTAACTTAGTCCGTTGTGCCATAGTTCACCTAAGAATTAGTTACCAAAGCTTTTTTAAATTTTTTCAGACATTCCCAAACCTTTACAGGCTGGGGATTCTTGGTTTAAACTTACCTGTTTTCGATTGACCTAATCACAGGTTTAACAGTTCGCATTTACTCATGTCTTTGTCACGAATAATTACCCAAGCTTTTATCCAGTGGTGGATAAGTTCCCGGTTGTCTCACGGTACATGGATGAATCCAAAAGCTGTTCTTAAATTATCGCAGTTTGTGATCTTTGTTTAGCGATATTGCTGGAGGTTTTTGCCACATTTACAAAAATACATGATTTTCGGTGTGTTGATGCGGTTATGGAGGAATTAACGAACCGCAGAGGCGCAGAGTACACAGAGGGAAGAGTTAGAGAGAGAGGGCTATGCGTTTGATACCGTCTTTGAGGAGGGGAACGTTAAAGTTGATGAGGAGTCCTAAAGTGCGCTTGGTTATTTTGAGGTAGGAGAGAAGTTGAGCTTCGTGAATGGGGGCTAGGGTTTGCACAGCTTTTAATTCTACAACTAAACAGTCTGCAACTAAAAAATCTAATCTACCTCTACCTACATCATGTCCTTTATATGTCAAGCTTATTGACTTTTCAACCTCATGATGTATACCCCGAATCATAAATTCAACAACCAGTGCTTCCTTATACACTTCCTCCAAAAACCCAGGACCCAAAACCCGGTGTACCTCAATTGCAGCCCCAATAACCTCCCCTGTCAGCCGACTCATCTCCTCTCCTAACTCTCTTCCCTCTGCGTCCTCTGCGCCTCTGCGGTTCGTTTTCATCACATAATCCTTGCAAAAACAACTAATTACCAAATTAACCCAATTATCACCTCTACCAAACCTCTTACCTCCGTGTCCTCTGTGCCTGGAGTGGTTCGTATTCATTATAACTTCTTCTTACACTCTAATAAGAAATGTGTACTGTGTTCTGAAGAAAAAGCCGGAAAATTAGCCTTTTTCATGAAATCCAAAAATCTTAGCCAAGACTCTTGTAATTTTAGAAAATAGGGGTTAAGATATTTCCATGAACCTTAAAGAAGATTTTTGGAAAAAAGCAATGTCAAAAATTATCTACGATGTCATCCAACGCTTTGAGGTTGAAAACGGCGTTCCTCGCTTGGTTTCAACTAATATTCAGGTAATTGAAGGTGGGGAAGATTTGTTATCTTTAGCTACCAGTATTTTGGCTAAACTCGGTTTTTATGAGAAGTTTGATGAAAATAGAACATCTCAATATATAGGTTATCGACTAAAAAATCCTGGTAAGGGTGCTAAACGTTATCAATTAGTTTTAGCTCAACGTAAGGAAGGATTATGTATTTCAATTCCTAAAGATGTTTTAACAGCAAATATTTTGCATCTAACATATTTCACTGATGATGAATTCACTTATGGTTTGCTGGCTAATCTTTGGATTTTACCAAGTCAAGAAGATAGATTTTACGAATTAATGCAAACTCACTACCCAAATCTTTTAGAACTTGGTGAAATAACTGGTTTTATCCCACTTAATCGAAGAGATTTTAGAATTTATAATCGTGATCCTGGTGAAGACATTAATTTAAATAATTGTCATAATTATATTAATTCTCCAGAAGAATTTGATATTGATAAATGGGGAAATAATAGCTGTTATATGGTTATTGATTTATTAGAAGATAAACTTTTTCCTTATACATACCAGGTATGTATTAGTTCTGGTGAAGTTTTAGAAGAGTTTATCACTTACTTTGCAAAAATATTAATGGAGAAAAATTAATGTCTGTAAAACCAAAAAGACTGATTAATCCTTACGAAGAAAGAATGCTAGAGTTTCTGCAAACCTGCATAGATGAGAATTATAAAATTCATACACAGGTAAGCTTATGCTCATTTTGTGAATTAGGTAGCAGCCTTGATAGTAAACTTAGAAATTTCTTTTTTAGCTCCAGTGTAGACGCTCTGATCACAAACAAAGACTATAAACCTTGTTTAGTTGTGGAATTTCAATCTACATATCATGATTCTCATGACGCAAGAGAGCGTGATAATAAAAAATTACATTTACTAACCTTAGCAGGAGTTCCCCTAATTTATTCAAGAATTAAAGACTTTGGATTATTACATCTTTACTCTCAACAGGAAGAAGTAATATTTAATTTATTCACAGGCGAAAAACGCGAAAATGCCAAAGCCTTAATTAGAAACTATTGCGAACCATCTAATTTTTCTAACCTTCTAGCTATAGCATAGTAATTGCTAACTTACCCACCTAGCACTGAAGTGCAAGGCTAATAATAAAAGTCGTCTCAAGACGACTGAAAAAAGAAAAGATATGAGTCCGTTTTAACGGACTTTCGCTATTAGCCTGGGGTTTTAACCCTAGGCGGTTTGTGTAACCAACTACAAATCCTCCTTTCCCCATATCTTCACAATTTATCATCCCCCTCCCTCCAATCATCACCAAAATGCTACAATCTACACCATGCTAGGGGTGCTTGGGAAACCAAGCTGAGATCAAACCCTTAACACCTGAGTCTGGATAATACCAGCGGAGGGAAGCTGTTTATTTGAGGATTGTAATATGCGGACAGAATGGGTAGCCAAGCGACGTGGACAAGCTAACGTATCGCAAATGCACTACGCCCGTCAGGGTGTGATTACTGAAGAAATGGATTATGTAGCAAAGCGGGAAAAGCTGCCTGCTGAACTTATCCGCGCCGAAGTGGCACGGGGACGGATGATTATCCCTGCGAATATTAATCATACTAACTTAGAACCGATGGCCATTGGTATCGCTTCTAGTTGTAAAGTTAACGCCAATATCGGTGCTTCTCCCAATTCTTCTAACTTGCAGGAAGAAGTTGATAAACTCAACCTGGCGGTAAAATACGGTGCTGATACCGTGATGGATTTGTCCACAGGTGGCGGTAATTTAGATGAAATTCGTACCGCAATTATCAATGCTTCACCTGTTCCCATTGGTACAGTACCAGTTTACCAAGCTTTAGAAAGCGTTCACGGCACTATCGAAAATCTCACCGCTGACGATTTTCTCCACATCATCGAAAAACACGCCCAGCAAGGGGTAGACTATCAAACTATCCACGCGGGGATTTTAATTGAACATTTACCTTTAGTGAGAAACCGAATTACTGGTATTGTTTCTCGCGGTGGTGGAATTTTGGCGCGGTGGATGTTGCATCACCATAAACAAAACCCGCTGTATACCCATTTTAACGACATCATTGAGATTTTTAAGAAATATGATGTTTCTTTCAGTTTAGGCGACTCCCTGCGCCCAGGATGTACCCATGATGCGTCTGATGAAGCCCAGTTGGCGGAACTGAAAACTCTGGGAAATCTCACCCGTAAAGCTTGGGAACATGATGTGCAGGTGATGGTAGAAGGTCCGGGTCACGTACCTATGGATCAAATTGAGTTCAATGTCCGCAAACAAATGGAAGAGTGTTCGGAAGCACCTTTCTATGTTCTTGGTCCTTTGGTTACAGATATTGCTCCTGGTTATGACCATATTACCTCAGCTATTGGGGCAGCTATGGCGGGCTGGTATGGGACGGCGATGTTGTGTTATGTGACACCTAAAGAACATTTAGGTTTACCTGATGCTGAAGATGTACGGAATGGCTTAATTGCGTATAAAATTGCGGCTCATGCAGCGGATATTGCGAGACATCGGCCAGGTGCTAGAGATAGGGATGATGAACTTTCTGAAGCTCGCTATAATTTCGACTGGAATCGTCAATTTGAGTTGTCTTTGGACCCGGAAAGAGCGAAGGAATACCACGATGAAACTTTACCAGCAGATATCTATAAAACTGCTGAGTTTTGTTCAATGTGTGGACCTAAATTCTGTCCAATGCAGACTAAGGTTGATGCTGATGCTTTGACTGAATTGGAGAAGTTTTTGGCTAAAGAACCTGTAGCGCAAGGTTAATTAGTGAACAACAAAATCCCCGACTTCTTAGAGAAGTCGGGGATCTAAAACCTTAGTTTGGGGAATCAAAATAAATCTAAAAGCCTTATCAAAATGGAGAAGAGATTAATGAAAATTCATCAATTGATATTCCAAGGATGTGCGCTAGTTATTCTGACTGCATTACCTTCTTTTGCAGAAACAAATAATAAGGTCATTTTAGTTCCGGGTGACAATCTTTTCCTTCTTAAATGTGAGACTATTCAGGATAGTATTGATGCAAATGATAGTATTGCTCCGCGTGGGAGTCTGAATGATAATTTTGAATCAAGATATGATTTATATAGCGTCAAGACTGATCCTGGTAATGTTGTATTCGTTGAACTTACTACTCCCAATAAACAAAACTCTTTTATTCCATTAATTTATATACAAGAGGTTGATAAAAAGACGGGTATGGGAAGTTCCATTTCTGCTGCTAAAGGTTATGCCTGGTATGTTAGTAGAGAAGATGCTAAAAAAACAAATTGGAATTTATATATTTATTCTGCTACCTCTGGCACTTATAATTTAAGAATTGCATACGCTAGACCAAGCATAAATCTTTCTGAATCACAGATAAAAGCGGCTATTATGGATTCTAAAGTTGCGTACATTTTGGGTTATTCGTCATCTTCATCCCATCGCGTTGATATGAACGCTTTATGTAAAAATTAATATTTATAGCATTCTTCCTTTGTATCTTTGCTCCTTTGCGTCTTTGCGCGAAACACAATTCATAAAATTTCTAATGTATGTCTGAGTGCTGCATCTACTAAGGACATTTCTGACCAAAAACCAATAACTTTATCAATTTCTGTATCTAAAACAGTTGCTAGATTATCTGTCATAATCACAGAATCAGTAATTAATCCCGTTTGTTTTCCTTCTGGTGTTGCTATATTCACAAATACTCTGCTAGGGTGTCCAGCACGGGAAACATTACTAGTAATCATAGCTATAATAGTTTGCGATAAACCAGTACCAATATTGTTAGATTGAACAACTAAAGCAGGACGACGTTTAGCAGTTTTTAAGTTTGAGTCTGGGAACAAAACCAGCACTACTGAACCACGATTATAAGGCATCGTAAACTTCCATTTCTGGTTGATCCCAATCTTGTGCAAAACATTGTAATCTAGCTCTTAATTTTGCGGCTTGTTCTTCATTAATTCCGCGAGATGACAAATCTACAGAAGTATTTGCATCAAGAAAAGTTACAATTACTCGCGCTGTATTTATGCCTGTTGGCGTTTCGTTTAGCTCAATTTTCCCGTCTTTGTAAATGCCTTCGATTGACTGTAACATTAGTTTAATTTTTGGGGTAAACTACTTTTAATTTTAAAACCATGCTTTTGGTAGTAACATAATTATTATATAATATTTCTTATTGTTTAAATGGGTGAAGAACAAGCAAATCTTCATCACCTGTAATAATAAATTGAGCTTTGCCACTAACAGCTAATTCTAGATATTTATTATCTTTAGGATCTCGACATTCATTGATTTGTTCAGTAACATTAATAAACTCGATAGTTTCTACTAAATTATCTATTAATTCCCGCCGTCTTTCTAAGGTAATATAACGGTCGAATTTTGGTCTTGATAAAACTTCTTGTAACTCGTCAAAAACAGCAGCACTTAACAAGATAATACCTATATCTTGAGCTTTATCTAAAGCTTGACGTGGTTTACTTCGACTAAATAAAAATGCACTTACGAAAACATTTGTATCAAATACAAAACGGCGTTTATTTATCATCTTGCAAAATAGATTCTAAAATTTCAGGAGTTAAACCATTAGCTTGTGCTTCTTGACTGGCTTTATCCATCGTATTTCTAAGTTTTTGAAGTGCTTCTTTACTATTTTTTAATAAATTTGACTCCATAATCAATGCTAACTTTAGCTGAATTTGTTCCTGTTCTTCCTTAGTGCTGCGACGATAAGCTTCAGCAATATTTGATGGTACTTTGATGATTATTTCTTCTATTGTATTCATATTCTTACCATGTTTAGTCCTTCTATCTGACAATTATAATCTAATTTTTAAATTGCTGCTGATTTTTGTAAATTAGTTTAACTTGTGGGGGTAAACCACTTTTCAAACTATGCTTTTGGTACTATAATAATTATTATACAATATTTTTTATGTTTAGTGTAATTTTTGATATAATTAAATGACTCGACAATCCCATGATCAATTCGCTAAAGAATATCTAGAGGAATTATTAACACCTCTAGGAACAATTAAAAAAAGTGAAAAGGTTAAAAGTGAAATTCAAGAAATTGATGTTTGGTTTGAACCCTTTTCTGATCAAAATCAGGAAAATCTACCTTTAGGTTTATTAGGGAAGATGGCTAAAACTCAATGTTTATTTGAGCCTTTTCGCAATCCACCATCGGAAATAGAAATTCGCAGTTGTTTACTTAAATTATATGCCGTTCATGGTGATGTAGTTAGGAAAGCAAAACGCGAAAACAGAAATATTGCTGAATCAGAATTACCGATTTTATGGATTTTAACACCAACTTTTTCATCTCGGATGATTGCGGGTTTAGGTGCAAATGAAATTGTAGAAGATTGGGTTAAAGGTGTTTATTTTCTGCCGAATATCCTGAAAACAGCAATAGTCGCTATTCATCAATTACCAGTAAATGAGGATACGTTATGGTTGAGAGTTTTGGGGAAAGGAGGAACACAAAAAAGAGCAGTTGAGGAGTTAACTGAGTTACCAGAAAATAACCCTTTTCGAGAGAATTTGTTAGAAATTTTAGCGGACTGGCGCAAGAATTTAGAATTGAGAGATAATTTAAGTAGGGAAGAAGAGGAAGTAATTATGAACTTATCACCAGCTTATTTACAACAAATAGAAGACTGGAAGCAAGAAGGAAAGCAAGAAGGTAAGTTAGAAGCAGAACTTTATTTTATAACTTCTCTTCTGGAAGGGCGTTTTGGTAGTTTGGATGCTGAGTTATCTGGTTTGGTGGAAAAGATTGCTAATATTCCTATTTCTGAACGCACTCAGTTACTTCTTTCTTTGGGTAATTTATCCCGTGAGGAGTTGTTACAAAGATTGAGTAATGAGGAAAGTTAGGGTAGTATATTTTTTGTTTAGCAGTTTGAGGAGATTTCCCAAACTGCTGATGCTTTGGCTGAGTTGGAGAAGTTTTTGGCGAAAGAACCTGTAGCGCAAGGTTAAGCTCATTTTTGTTAAACATCGTTATTGGGTTAAACTTAGTAACAATATTTTTGGGAAATCAAAAGCTATAAATTATGGATAGATTGTATAAGCAATGAATATTTTTAATCCAAAGTTAGTGTTGTCTCTTGCAAATGAACCAGAAGATTCTGATGAGTTTAATTGGTGGGTTCAACAGCAAGACATTTTCCCTTTTTTAGAACATGAAATCCTGGATGAACATATTATCTTATATGCTTCATTACCTCATGTTTTTATTAATTCAGTTCTGATCCCAGGAGTTGTTTTGGACGATTCTAGCATTCAAGATTTATTAAAGTGGCAACACTCTCCTAATTCATTATGGAGTCATGTATGCTCATCAGATGAAATTTGGATTGAATCCCCATTGTCAAACGCAGGCAGTGAATTATTAAGCAAAGGTGAGCAAATCATATTTGAACGTTCATTTGATGGTGATAAGTCAAAACATCAATACTATGAAATAGAGCAAAAAATTACTCACATTCTAGATATTCACTTTATGTTGGAAAGAAATTCCTGGTGCAAGTTAGATAGGTTTGGAGATATTGAAGATATTGTTAAAATAACTAGAAATGAAACAGGCATCTTGATTTCTATGCAAAAACAGGCACTAGGATATTATGCTAGTTTATCAGGTACAAAACTTCTCCGTATGTTCGATTTTACTCGCTATAAAAGTAAGAGCTTTTGGGGATGGAATGGTGACAATGAATCATTATTGCAAAAATCCGATGCTATTTTTAGCAGGCTTGTAGTTTATCCTGGCTATGGCAGTTACTCAAGAGGAATTCAGGTCGCTGATATTAGAATACCTCAAGAGGAGATAATTAGGCAGTTTTGGGGAGAACCCGTCACTGACAGTGGAAAAAAATACGCAACATATATTGCACATGATTGGAAAAACAAAGTCGTCAAGGAGATATCTTGCAATCCATCATGTTTAGCGAATTATTTTACAGAGTCAAATATTCCATTTGAGATAACACCTGCATTTTTTAGACCAGAAGTATTATCCAAATATAAAAGTGATCGAGAGAAGTATCAATTAGAAAGTAATTCTATTAGTTGTAGAGGTGCATGGTATCTAAAAACCTTTGATATTAATGAAGCGGGGCAGGTACATACTTATTTAATTTATCTTAGTCAGCTTCCATATGAAGAACAGTTACATTGGAAACAATACAATGAAAAACCTAAATCACCTCTCTCAGAGCGAGCAATCAAGAGAGATTTTGAAGGGCAATTCTATCAAAAATATGACCCTCTACCTAGCTTAAAACATAAACTCTATAAACTTGATCGCTTGAATGTACAGTGGTGGAAATTAAGAGATCGGAATGCTCCCAACAAAGTACATTACCCTTATACAGCCTCGAAAGATGAATGGGCTGAAGAAATATTGAACCTTGATCAGCTTTTAGTTGAAGGTTTTGAGGAGAAATGGTTGAGGAATAAGGTAAAAAACTTGGGAAGAAATCCAGAAGCTAAATTTCGATCATTGAAACTTATCGAGGAGTGTCTTATTGGTGTTAATTTTGATGAGGATCATGCTCGACAAATAACGAGTTCATTTCACAAAATACATGATTTACGTAGCAAACTTAAAGGGCATACATCTGGTCAAGAAGCTGAAAATATTAGGAAAGCTTCATTGGCAAATTTTGGAAGCTTTTATAAGCACTTTGAACATATAGGGCTACTATTTGATTTTTGAACAAGCTGTAAACCGTAAACCCCATCGAATCAACGATTGAGTCTCAGTATAATGAACAACAATCAAACCGGATTCCTATATATGTTCTGAGTGTGATGAAAGCTTAGAAATAGTGATAGAAGCATTTAAAGATTTTAATTAGAATATCTTGAGTAAGAATACTAACAATAGGTTGGTACGGATGGTCTAGAATAACATTTCTTATAAGATACAAGATCAGGTTGACACAAGAACACCAAATTTTTTCAAGGTTTATTGTGATTGATGTACACAAATTATGTTATTTAACCCAGGTTAGAAAAAATGAAGAAACTAATAAATCAGTGCTTGTGTGATTTTGGGGAGTGCGATCGCTTGTAGGATAATTTTGGGGAGTGCGATCGCTTATAGTGTAATTTTGGGAGAGCGATCGCTTGTAAGGTGATTTTGGGAGTGCGATAGCGAAGCGCTCCGTAGGAATCGCTTTGAGATAAAGTAATTATTTACCTACTATTACTAATTTCCACAATCATTTCTCCTTGCTGTAATTGTTCCAAAGCATCAGGTAAAGTAATGATCAGAAGTTGACGCAGATTGCGATTCGTCACATTTCCACAAGTTAACCAAAGGATTTGAGGAGGTATTCCTAACCGACAAACCAAATCAACAAAATCACTGTCTTTCGTCATGATTATGACATTAGCGATTTTTGCAGCTTCAAAAATTTCGATATCTTTAGCATCACGTAAACCAATATCTCTTAATGAAAATGCTTCTATAGCAAAAGTATCTGTTACCCAAATTGCCAATGTTGCTGGTAACTGTGCATCAATCCAAATTTTCATGCTGTCAACCGCACAAAATCAGTCCGTCGTGCAGCAAACACAAGACAAGCTTGGATATCTTCTGGTTCTAAATCAGGAAAGTCTTCTAAAATTTCGCTAACGCTGACATTTTCGGCTAACATTTCTAAAATGTCGCTAACTCTAATTCTCATTCCGCGAATGCAAGGACGACCCCCACATTGACCAGGAATTTGCGTAATCCGATTTAATAATTCGTTCATTGAGTTAATTAGTGATTTTCATAAAGAATGCTGAATCAGAATTACCGATTTTATGGATTTTAACACCAACTTTTTCATCTCGGATGATTGCTGGATTAGGAGCAGTTGAAATTGCAGAAGATTGGGTTCAAGGTGTTTATTTTCTACCGAACATTCTGAAAACAGCAATAGTTGTTATTCATCAATTACCAGAAAATGAGGATACGTTATGGTTGAGAGTTTTATCTCGTTCCCAGTCTTCGACTGGGAATGCCCTCAAGAGGCTCTGCCTCTGCTATCATTGGGAGCAGAGCCTTCTAAAATTCATTCCCATACAGAGTATGGGAACGAGAAAGAAGTCGGGGATCTAAAAACTATCAATCATCACCAACAGCGTACTGAATCAATAGAGATAGACGCTGACGCAGAGTTTCCAGTCCTAACCGCTGACTAGCAGAAATAAACACTGCTAAAGGAAACTCCTCTCTAGCCAAAGCCAGTGTTTCACTACTAACTTGATCAATTTTATTAAAAGCCACTAACGCCGGTCCTGGTGTAATCGGCATTTGCGCGAGTATGTCCCGAACTGCGCGAATGTGATTCAACCAAGCAGGATGAGATAAATCCACCAAATGCAATAAAGCATCCGCTTCTGTCACCTCCTCCAACGTTGCCCGAAAAGCATCCATTAAAGATGCAGGTAACTCATGGATAAACCCTACAGTATCCGTCATTAGAGTTTCCTGGGGTGCGCCCGTTTCCGCATGAGGAATTATTAATCGCCGTGTGGTCGGGTCAAGGGTAGCAAACAGTTGGTCAGCCGTGTATACTTCCGAATTGGTGAGGGCGTTGAGTAAAGTGGATTTACCAGCGTTGGTATAACCCACCAAAGCCACTGAGGGAACTTCTCGATGTTGTCGTCGTTGACGTAACCGACAACGATGAGCTTGTAATTGATTAACTTCGTGTTGGAGTCGAGAAATCCGCTTTTGAATAGCCCGGCGTTCTGTTTCTAGCTTGGTTTCACCAGGTCCTCTTGTGCCAATACCACCGCCTAATCTGGACATACCCTCACCCTTGCCCGTGAGTCGTGGCAGCATATACCCTAACTGTGCCAGTTCCACCTGTAATTTACCTGCACCAGATTGAGCGCGTTGGGCAAAAATATCTAAAATTACTTCGGTACGGTCAACTACCCTAACACCAATTTGTGCTTCTAAATTGCGAACTTGGGAACGGGAAAGATCACGATCAAATACTACCAAATTAGCACCTAGAGTTTGCACAGCGATCGCCACTTCTTGGACTTTACCTTCACCAATCACTGTTTGGGGATGAATACGCGATCGCTTTTGTTGTAAGGTTTGTAAAACAACACCTCCAGCCGTATCCACTAATCGGGTCAATTCCACTATGATGTCTTGGAATTGTTGCGGCGTGATATTTTCTGTTAATACCCCCACAATTACCACCCGATCATGATCAGCGTCTACCTCTTGCGCTACATACTCCCGACTAAATTCCTCTTCTAAACTTGCCACTAAGTCCAGAAAATCCTGGTCAGCCAAAGCATCTAAGCTCAGAGGTGGTGAGATGTGGGAATATATTCCCGGATCTGAAATACTAGTATCAGAGGATTGCGTCGCCACTAACTGTTTGCTATTGGCTACTAGATGCGCTAGATAAGCTTCTTTTACGTATCCAGTTGAACCACCGCCACGCTTGGTAAATCCTCCTCCAGTAATATTAAAAACTACTAAAGCATCCAATCTTTGTAAAGCCATGGCTGTTAAGGCTGACTCACTCGGTTGTTCTGACTTGAGATTGGTAGATAAACAACGAATACCGCTCAGACGCTCTGCACCATAGCGAGGTAGTTCTAAGGGCGGAATTTGCGTTTGACGCGGAGTACCTACACCAACTCGAATCACTTGTCCACGACGATTGATATAAGTACAAATAGGTTGATTAATTTCCGTACTAATGGCTGCCAGCCGTTGAGCAAAATCAGTAGTCGTAATGCGATCGCCTGATATCCGCTGGTGGTACAGCCGCTGGAGTTGTTTTAGCTGGCTGGACTTCAAACCTTGAACATTACCAAAGATAGTCTCTATAGGCGTTTATGACCAGTTACCTGGTTCCCCCTGAATCCTGACACTGTCTATTTTACAACAGCAATTGGTCAGTTGTCAGTTGTCAGTTGTCAGTAGGGGCGAAGCATTTGGAAGATAAATTATCGGTCATTGCCAAAAATAGTTCTGCAAATGCTTCGCCCGTACAGTTGTTAGTTGTCAGTTGTCATTAGGTAATTTTCTTCTTTCTTCTTTCTTCTTCCTGATAGCGAAGCGTGGCGTTAGCCATACTCCTGACTCCTCCAATAAATAGCTGGACTCTTTGGCAATTATAGATTTATAATTAACGATTGTGAGTTTTTTCAAAAAACATAAAAAGTAATGAACGCCCAAGAGATTATCCGCTCAATTGAAGCGGAGCAAATGAAATCTGACTTACCCGATATCTATGTCGGTGACACAGTTAAGGTAGGAATCAAAATTCAGGAAGGCACTAAATTCCGTGTGCAACCTTACGAAGGTGTAGTTATAGCTAGACGCAATGGCGGCATCAACGAAACTATCACAGTCCGTAAAGTTTTCCAAGGTGTGGGTGTAGAACGAGTATTTTTGCTTCATTCTCCCCTGGTTGAAAGCATTAAAGTATTGCGTCGTGGTAAGGTTAGACGTGCTAAATTATATTATCTACGCGCCCTCGTCGGCAAGGCAACCCGCATTAAACAAAGATTCGACCGCCCTCTATAATTCCCAATGGTGAATTAATAGACAAAACCCAGTCTGCAAGCGGCATCTGCCGCTAACTTGCCAAAAGAAAAAAAATAAGTTACAATCAGAAGCGAAATTGCGTTAGAATAAAAAAAGTTCAGCGCAATGACTGTAACAAGAAAAGCTTGTGCGCTCTTAGTTCAGTTGGTAGAACGCAGGTCTCCAAAACCTGATGTCGGGGGTTCAAGTCCTCCAGGGCGCGCTAAAAAAGAAAAATACTGCCCGAAGCAATAACGCCACTGCCAAAACAGCAGAAAACGTCAATTATTTCGGGTATAATTTTTTTGAAATATAGCTTGACTGTTGGCAGTTAATTTAGGCCGAAGCTATAAACCTTGAAAAAAATCACAAGGTTAGGCTATTTAAGAAACGGGGGGATAACGACTGTGGCCAAAAAAAATGAAGCAGAAATGCCAGAAACCGAAAATGGGTTTAACTTAAACAATTTTTTCCAAGGAACAAAGGAAGAACTTGAGAAAGTAATTTGGCCCAGTCGGAAACAGTTGGTGAGTGAATCAGCCGCTGTACTATTAATGGTTACACTCTCCGCCTCTCTGATATATTTGGTAGATGGATTGTTCGCTTGGGCAGCAAAACAGGTGTTCTGATGACTTCTGCAACAGACGAACCACGCAACTCCGAGTTGCAGTCAGATGACACACTCTTAACAGGGATCAAAGAAGTCCGCTGGTATGCAGTGCAAGTAGCCTCTGGCTGTGAGAAACGGGTAAAGACAAATTTAGAGCAACGTATCCAAACTTTTGATGTCGCTGATAGAATCGTCCAAGTGGAAATTCCCCACACCCCAACGGTGAAAATCCGTAAGGACGGTAAACGTCTACCTTCAGAAGAAAAGGTTTTCCCTGGTTATGTGCTAGTCCGAATGGCGATGAGTGATGATACATGGCAGGTGGTAAGAAACACCTCCCACGTGATTAACTTTGTGGGCGCAGAGCAGAAGCGTGGTAGCGGTAGAGGCCGTGGTCACGTTAAGCCAGTTCCCCTGAATCCTTCGGAAGTTGAACGCATATTCAAACAAGCCTTGGAACAAGAGCCAGTAGTCATAATTGATATGGCTACAGGTGATAAGATAGTTGTGCTTTCTGGTCCATTTAAGGATTTTGAAGGCGAGGTGATTGAAGTTTCCCCAGAACGGAGTAAACTAAAAGCTCTGCTTTCTATCTTTGGACGAGATACACCAGTAGAATTGGAATTTAATCAGGTTAAAAAACAGAGCTAAATACAAATGGCGAAGAAAGTAGTAGCGGTCATTAAATTGGCCCTGAATGCTGGGAAAGCCAACCCAGCACCGCCAGTTGGTCCTGCATTGGGTCAACATGGTGTTAACATCATGATGTTCTGCAAGGAGTACAACGCCAAAACAGCAGACCAAGCTGGAATGGTGATACCTGTAGAAATTTCTGTTTATGAAGATAGAAGTTTTACATTTGTACTCAAAACTCCACCAGCATCAGTTTTGATTCGCAAGGCAGCGAAGATTGAAAGAGGCTCAAGTGAACCCAACAAAACTAAAGTTGGTAGCATTAGCAGAACGCAATTACGTGAAATTGCTCAAACCAAGCTTCCTGACCTCAACGCCAATGATATTGATGCAGCCATGAATATCGTGGAAGGAACTGCTAAAAACATGGGCGTAACAATCACAGATTAGGTGACAGAGAACAGGCTTCGCCGTGAGCGTCAGCGAAACGGTGACAGGTGACAGTAGATAAAAAAATAACAACTGACAACTGACAACTGACAACTGACAACTGAACTAATAACAAAATCATATCGGGGGAGAAGCACGACTTCGAGATTACCCCAGGAGAAAAAAATGGCAAAAAAAGTATCACGCCGCTTACAGGCGTTGCTAGAAAAAGTAGAAGATCGAGATTATACACCCTTAGAAGCATTAGCTCTGTTAAAAGAAACAGCAACCGCTAAATTTGCTGAGGCTGCTGAAGCTCATATTCGTTTAGGAATTGATCCTAAATATACAGACCAACAGTTGCGGACAACGGTAGCACTACCTAAAGGCACAGGACAGATAATTCGGGTAGCAGTTATCGCCAGAGGGGAAAAAGTCACAGAAGCAACTAATGCTGGTGCTGATATAGCTGGTTCTGAAGAACTCATTGAAGATATTCAGAAAGGCATGATGGACTTTGACAAGCTGATTGCTACACCAGATGTGATGCCACAGGTAGCAAAGCTGGGTAAATTACTAGGTCCACGGGGTTTGATGCCTTCACCTAAAGGTGGAACAGTGACATTTGATGTTGCTAGTGCGATCGCTGAATTCAAAGCTGGTAAATTAGAATATCGGGCTGATCGAACTGGGATTGTCCATGTTATGTTTGGTAAGACTGCTTTTTCACCTGAAGATTTATTAATCAATCTGAAGGCATTACAAGAGTCAATTGACCGTAACCGTCCTTCGGGCGCTAAGGGTCGTTATTGGCGGTCAGTGTATATATCCTCGACAATGGGTCCGTCAATTGCTATTGACATTAGTGCTTTACGAGAGTTAAAAATAACTGACGCTGCATAGTTTGGTAATGGGTAATTGGTAGTAGATGAAGATAATCAGAAATTACCAATGACCAAAATTAAATAAGCAAAGCCGGAGACAGCAGGTGCTAATAGCTTAATACCCTGCCGAGGTTGTAATTTTAACCGCCTGAAGTTTAATCAAGAAAAGTTTGATAACTGCGGCCTTAAAAATACTACTTTGAAACCCTGGCTAAGATAGCTGGGGTTAAGTTTTTTCCGTGTGTCAGCAAAAAGGTGACAACTAACAACTGACAACTGTACGGGCGAAGCATTTGGAGAACTATTTTTGGCAATGACCGATAATTTATCTTCCAAATGCTTCGCCCCTACTGACAACTGACATTGGAGGTGAGACAAGTATGGGAAGAACGTTAGAAAACAAAAAAGAAATAGTTGCTGATCTTAAAGTTTCTTTGAGTGAATCAACTTTAGCTCTGGTAATTGATTATCAGGGGCTGACAGTTGCTGAAATCACAGATTTGCGTCGGCAACTCCGTCCTAGTGGTGCTATCTGTAAGGTGACAAAAAACACCTTTATGGGCATTGCTATTAAGGATCAGGAACAATGGCAGCCAATGTCAGAATTACTTAACGGTTCTTCGGCATTTCTGCTAGTTAAAGAAGATTTATCTGCGATTAAAGCTTACCAAGCATTCCAAAAAGCCACCAAGAAAACAGAAATTCGCGGTGGTGTCATGGAAGGTCGTGTCCTGAGTGAAGCTGATGTCAAGGCTCTAGGAGACTTGCCATCTAAGGAACAACTCATGGCTCAAATTGCTGGAGCTATCAACGGTGTGGCTACCAAGCTGGCTGTTGGTATCAACGAAGTTCCCAGTTCTTTGGCTCGCGCTTTGCAAGCTGTCGCTGAAAAAGAAAATAGCGATAGTTCTGAAAGTGCTGCTGAGTTAGCGGTAGTTAGTGAAGATTAATCACTGACAACTCACAACTAAAAAACTAACAAATCAAAAATTCTTTAGGAGTTATATCCATGTCTGCTGCAACCGAACAAATTTTAGACCAATTGAAATCTTTGACCTTATTAGAAGCTTCTGAATTAGTTAAGCAAATTGAAGAAGCTTTTGGTGTTAGTGCTGCTCCTACTGGTGGTGGCATGATGATGATGGCTGCTCCTGGTGCTGTTGCTGAAGTAGTAGAAGAGAAGACCGAATTTGATGCAATTTTGGATTCTGTACCTGCCGATAAGAAGATTGCTGTCTTGAAGATTGTCCGTGAAATCACAGGTCTAGGTCTGAAAGAAGCTAAGGACTTGGTAGAAGCCGCTCCTAAAGCAGTTAAAGAAGCTGTAACTAAGGAAGCCGCTGAAGATATCAAGAAGCGGATTGAAGAGGCTGGTGGTAAGGTAACAGTTAAGTAATTGTTATTTGGTGATTGGTAATTGGTGATTGGTGATTGGGAAGAATTTTTACCCAGTCCCCAGTCCCCATTATCATCGCTTGAAAACCGGAAGTAAATATTGTGTCAGTGTAAAAGCATCAACTCCTAATTCTGTTCTTGCTTGTGCTGCTAAAATTCCTGCTTGGGAATGCCACCAAGCCGCAGTTGCGACTATATCTTCTATAAAAATTTCTTTATTCATAATTTGCGCTAATAGTCCACCCAATAACCCAGTTAATACATCACCGCTGCCTCCACGGGCTAGGGCTGGGGTACTTTCGGGATTTATCCAAACACTACTACCTTGAGAATTAGATATAGCTGTTCTTGCCCCTTTTAGCAGGACTACAGCCCCACTTTCTTGTGCTGCTGTTTGTACGGCTTTGATTCTATCTGTGTAGGCAATATTCGGAAATAGCCGCTGAAATTCTCCTATATGGGGTGTGAGTACGGTGGCTGATTTTCGTGATTTCAATGTGGGAATAGTTCCTAATTGTGCCAGAATATTTAAAGCATCAGCATCGAGAATTAGAGGACATTCACATTTAATTATTTCGGGAATAATAGAAATATTATCTTTAGTTAAACCCGGTCCGCAAGCAATTGTGGTAAATGAATTTAAATCTATAAGGTGCGTTACGCTGTCGCTAACACACCCTACTAATGGTAAATTAGCAATTGCTCCTGTTTCGGTTTCGGGACAACCAATAATTAACGCTTCTGGTAAATGGGAAACTAACAACATTTTCAGAGATTCGGGGACAGCGATTGATAACATTCCTATACCAGAAGCTCGCGCACCTAAACCTGTTAAAATTGCTCCACCAGCATAACGTTGAGAACCACAAATTAATAATAAATGTCCTTGTTTATATTTATGGGTAATGAGAGGACGAGGTAAAGGTAAGGTTGATAATGCTGTTGTTTTAGTAATACGTTTGATTTGGGGAATATTACCGATAACAGCATGAATATCTGCTAAGGGAATATCAAAGTCAATTAATTCGGCTTTACCAATATAAGGTAATGCTTGTTCTTGTAATAAACCTTGTTTCCATAAACCTAAGCAAAATGTATAATTTGCCTGAATAGCTGTTCCTAAAACTTCTCCTGTATCTGTATGTAAACCCGAAGGGATATCAATACTAATAATGGGTTGATTTTTGCTATTAAAATAATTAATTGCAGTAGCAATAGAATCAGTAATTTTTGTTTCTAACCCAAACCCAAATAAACCATCAATTAAAAAATCATAACTTGGTAATTCAGCAATTTCTTGATAACAGGGAATTCCTAAATTTTGTGCATATTGAAAATGTTGGGAAGTTAATTCTTTTAATTTAGGAAAAGGTTGATAAATCCAAACTTGATAACCGCGAAAATGCAATTCACGAGCTACTACTAAACCATCTCCTCCATTATGACCGGGACCAACTAAAATTCCTACACATTGCCCTGGGGAAATAATAGCCTGTAAGCGGTGGGAAATTAATCCCGCTACCTTTTCCATTAAAGCTGCTACAGGCATTCCGGCAGTAAATATTCTGGCTTCAATATCCCGCATTTGGGCTGCGGTAACAACAAATTGTTCTTTAGTCATTAGTCAGTTGTTAGTTGTTAGTTGTTAGTAGGGGCGAAGCATTTGGAAGATAAATTATCGGTCATTGCCAAAAATAGTTCTCCAAATGCTTCGCCCGTACAGTTGTCAGTTGAAAGACAAATATTTTCACCAATTACCAATTACCAATTACCAATTACCAATTACCAATTACCCATTACCTTATTTTCCATAGTAAACTCTAGCATTACCGTAACCTGAACTTTTCAAATAGCTATTCCATTGTTCTGCTTCTAAGCGATCGCTAAATGGTCCTACAGCTATATGCGTTCCTAGTGGTTGAGTTCTCCTAAATACATTAATATTGATGCTAACTTTTTGGCGAATTTCTGTACCTAAAGAATGTAAACTATTAGCATTACCAGGAATAACTACATAATAGGAATTTCTTTTTTCCTGTTGATAGTTATTTGCATAGTTCTGATCATTATATCCGGGAGCATTATAAGACATTACTGGTTGAACCGAATAATTAGGTGTTAATTCTATATTTTCCGAATTAACGATTTTCGCGCCAGAAATCCCATTAAATTCCAATTCCCTTACCCGTTTTTGAGCATTAGATTGTCCATTGAAAACGCCAGATTGGATCACATTACGTCCCTTGTAATTGCGAATATAGGCATTAGGTTCAATTTGCCGAACTCGCTGCAAAATTTCGTAATTATTGCTATCAACATAAACAAAATATCGGTCAAAGTTTTGGTTATATTGACTATATTGTGTCCCTTGAGATTGATAGAATTTTCCTGGTTGTAACTGCGGTAATGGCTGCTGGTTAATGGGTATTTCCTGAAGATATGGCAATGTTGCTTGTGCGAATATTGGCATATTATTAGATGTTTGAGCCTGAACTGGACTATATTCACATACGAACACCCAACTTCCACTTATCAGCAAGGAAAATATGGGTAAAGAGGTAAAACAATTGACTCTTAAAGTAGGCATATTTGTTACCAGTTTTTGCAAAGATATTTGGTTTAATTCCAATGGGACAGCATTATTATTAATTAAGCCCTACCACTACCGATAAAATATAAAAGTGCCATCCGCACTGCTACACCGCTAGTTACCTGAGATTGAATTAAGCTGAATTCAGGATCATCCATTAAATCAGAACTAATTTCCACACCCCGATTTACTGGACCTGGATGCAATACTTTAACTTGAGGTTTACATAGTTTTAACTTAGCACGAGTAATGCCAAATAGTTGATGATATTCTCTTAAACTAGGGAATAAATGGGCGGTCATGCGTTCTTTTTGTAAGCGCAATGTCATGACAAAATCAGCATTTTCCAAAGCTGGTTCTAATTGCCAATGGGTAAATAACCGGTCTGATAGTTTGCGTGGTGTAGCTACATTTTCTGTTACACCTAAATATTCAGCAAAGTATTTAGGTAATAATGTGGGAGGTGCGGACAGATGTACTTCTGCACCACTAGCGATTAAACTCCAAATATTAGAACGGGCTACACGAGAGTGTAAAATATCGCCAACAATAGCAATTTTTTTACCTTGTAATGATTCAATTTTGGGTTGTGCAGGGTCAATTAAACTACAAATTGTAAATAAATCTAATAATCCTTGAGATGGATGTTCATGTTGTCCATCACCGGCATTGAGGACGCTAACTTTTACACCTAAACGATCCATTTCTTGCGCGATCGCTTGCGGAACTCCTGCATCCTTATGGCGGACTACCATAATATCAGTTCCCATTGCCAAATAGGTTTTTGCTGTGTCAAGAATTGTTTCACCTTTGGTCATAGAAGATGTAGCTGCGGCAAAGTTGAGGGTATCCGCACTAAGTCTTTTTGCCGCAATTTCAAAACTACTGCGGGTGCGGGTAGAAGGTTCAAAAAATAAATTTGCTACTACCTGTCCCTGTAAAGTGGGGACTTTCTTTGTCCGTCGGGATAGTACCTCTTGAAAAGAAGCCGCAGTTTGTAACACGGCGTTATATTCAGCCGTTGTGAAGTCAGCAAGTGTGAGAATATGATGACGATTCCAGGTAGTAGTAGGCATATAAGTAGAGGAGTCAGGAGTCAGGAGTCAGGAGTCAGAAAGAAGGAAGAAGGAAGAAGGAGTCAGGAGTCAGAAAGAAGGAAGAAGGAAGAAGGAAGAAGGAGTCAGGAGTCAGAAAGAAGGAAGAAGGAAGAAGGAAGAAGGAGTCAGGAGTCAGAAAGAAGGAAGAAGGAAGAAGGAGTCAGGAGTCAGGAGTCAGAAAGAAGGAAGAAGGAAGAAAAGTCTCAAAGTTGGGAAAGCGATGCACCTAATTCACCTTTCTAAACTGAAAACCCTTAATTTATTGAAGTTTTCGGTTTATCCAGCAGTTTCAAGATTGTAAATGAAACACCTTTAAAGCAACAGATATTATACTGAGGAAAGTTAAAAAACCGATGGTATCTAGCATTGTTGTCACTAATGGACCACTCATTAAAGCTGGATCTAGTTTTAAATGCTTCAAACCCATTGGTAACAAAGTTCCTAAAGTAACAGCCACCATTGTATTAGTGGCCATAACTACCCCGGCTATTAAAGCTACCCATCTTTCTTGGGGTTTAGCCCAAATCAGGGAAAGGGCCACCATTGTCAGCCCTAAAGCTACGGCTGTTCCTAAACCGGCTAAAAGTTCTTTGCGGAGAATTTTTCCCGTATCTGCGGGTGTGACTTCCCCTACACCTAAACCGCGAATGGTGACAGTCAGAGCTTGGATACCTACAGTGCCACCTGTGTTAGAAAATATGGGCATAATCACGGCGAGGACAGGTACAGCGGCGATAACTTCTTGAAAAGGAGCGATCGCACTGGCAGCACCAATATACAATCCCATAATCCCCAATAACCAAGGCAACCGTTTCCGAATCGTGACTTGTGCGGGAGATAAGGCTTCTTCATCACCACTGACCCCTGCCAATTTTTGGATATCTTCTGTAGCTTCTTCTTCTAAAATATCAACGACATCATCAATTGTAATAATACCGACTAATCTATCTTCTCTATCAACCACAGGCATAGCGATTAAGTCGTACCGCTGCATAATCCGGGCGACTTCTTCCTGGGAGGTTTCTGTTCTGACTTTGACAACATGGGCACTGGCAATATCTTTAATTAAGACATCGGGAAAGGTAAATAATAGCTGACGCAAAGAAACAACACTAACTAATTTGCGATTATCATCAGTGACATAGGCATAGTAAATTGTTTCCTTATCTTGATCTTGCAAGCGGATTTTACTGAGGGCTTCACCAACAGTTAAACCTCGCCGCAAGCGGACATATTCAGTGGTCATTACCCGCCCAGCAGTCCCTTCTGGATAGCCAAGAATCGTAGCTGTGGCTTGTCTTTGTTCGGGACTGAGTTGTTGTAATAAGCGTTTGACTACTCCTGCTGGTAGTTCATCAAATAAATATGCCCGTTCATCAGGACTCATTTCTTCAACAAGGTCTACTACCTGGGCATCGTGGAGGGAGTTAATCAGGTCTTCCTGTACTTCTGTGGGTAAATATTCAAAGACATCTATGGCTTGATCTTTGTTGAGTAACCGAAAAGCGATCGCTCTTTGTTTTTCGGGCAATTGGGTGATATACTCGCCCACATCTACCGGCTGTAAACAATTCAAATCACATTTAAGCTGATTTAAGTCAGCAATATCCAAGGAATTACGAATTTCCTGTGTAAGCATAATAGAAATCTCCTAATGTCTCCCCCGCGCTGGGAGACTGCCTCACCAGCTTAGAGGAGGATACTACTGCCATCTGTTGGACTTTTGTCCATAACCTCTCGTAAAATTGAATATCAACGTGAAAACTAAAATTAGCACCGCTAATTAAAGAGTTTAGCTCGGAATCCAGTTTTCCGATAGTGTGCGATATTTTAAGCTTAATTTGTCATGTATACAACTACTGACAGAAAATTAGAGGTCAAATTTTCTTAGAGGATGTTTGAAAAGTATCAATTTGTATCAAGATCCCCCCTAACCCCCCTTAGAAAGGGGGGGACTAGAGTCAAAGTCCCCCTTTTTAAGGGGGATTTAGGGTATCTACAAGTGTTATGTACCTCACGAAAAAGTTTTCAAACACCCTCTTAAAGATAAATTATTTAATGATTAAGTATTTATACTCATTGCAAAGGTGATATGCTTTCCGTAATAATAACTACAATATTCTTTGAATAAATATAGTCTTCATTATGTTTTATTCTTCAATAAATCCTCAAGACCTTTCTATTTTTTCAACAGGCATTTCTGCCCCTTCCTACAGCGACGGAGCTTATGGGCTTTCCACTGAATTTTTAAACCCTTTGACTAGTATTCAACATACATCAGCAATATTCACCATAGAAAGCGAATTAATTAACGGGATAACAAATTATTCTCTCTCAGAAAAAATTATTTCTGCGGATTATTTAATCAGAGAAAAATTTAGCAATTTTATCACTAATCCTAACGCTAATGACCGGTTAAGTATTGCTTATGGAGAAAATTATCAAATCAACTTAGCACAATCTTTGTTACAAAGTCAAATTAATGACGGTTTTAAAGATGTACAAATTAGTGTTATCAATTCAGAAATTTTAGGTAATGCTAATGGAGCTTATGCAGAATCTATTAATACTATATTTTTGGGAAATGAGTTTATTAACTCTAATTCAACAGAAGTAATCGCTCAAGTATTAACAGAAGAATTTGGACATTTTCTTGATGCTCAAATTAATGAAATAGATAGTCAAGGAGACGAAGGAGATATTTTTGCAAGGCTAGTATTTAATCAATCATTGACACCAGAAGAATTAAACAGCTTAAAAACAGAAAATGATCATGTAATCATTCAATTTAACGATAAATTTATCACTATTGAGAAATCAGCATTTGAACTAACTAACAATATAGGAGAAACTTTAGCCGTAACTGAAAATACGACTTTAGTTTTTCAATGGACACAGAGAGAAGCACGATATAACAATGAAGTAGGAATCATAGTATTTGATAATCTCGAAGGTAAAATAGATGGAGTCTCACCCCAACAAGCAGGTTATTTCCAAAAAGTATTAACATCAGGAAAGAGTGAAGTTGTTTTTGCTAAAGGTAGTAGTGCTGCAACCTGGAAACAAGTAGATTTAAAAGCTGGAGATTATGTTGGTTTTTATTTAGTTCAAAATGCCAGTACATCGGAGTATTTGAACAATCCCAATTCTATCACTATTTTCTCATCCATTACAGATGCAAATACAGATAAATTTGATCATGTTATTAGTACAAATCTCGGTCAAGGAGTTTACCGTTTTAATTGGGAAGATTTAACCGGAGGAGGAGATAAAGATTTTAACGATGTAGTATTCAATGTTTTCGAGAAAGGTTTTAAAGCTGGAATAAATAATACTCAAATAGTGCCATTAATCGTTGAATTCGTATCTAATGAAGCAGCTTATAAAAACGAAATTGGTTTTTATTTAGTTGATGATATTAATGGTAATATTAACGGCATTTCTCCCAGTGATACAAATTATGCAAGAGAAGTTTTTAAACAAGATAATTATCAAGTAATTTTTGAAGAAGGTAACTATAGCGGAGTTAAAGAATATACCTTAAAAGGAAATCAATATATTGGTTGGTATTTGATTACTGACAATACCAGCCAAGGATTTTTACAAACTAATCCTAATAACAATCCTAACGGTGAAGCTTTAGCTTACTTTTCCTATGCTGAAGCTAACCCAGATAAATTAAATCATCTCATTCATTATTCTAGTAACCAAATGGGTTGGGAAGATATTTTTGGTGGTGGAGATAAAGATTTTAATGATCTAGTTTTTAACTTTAATTTTGGTACTCCTACAGATATTAACCCACAAACTAATAACCCTCCTGTAGCTGACATTGATAAAACTATTACTGTAGAGAAAGATAGTCAACCTATTGCTTTAGATATTAATCCACCCACAGATTTTGATGGAGATACTTTAACTATTATGGTAAATCAACTACCAGATAATAGTAAAGGCAGGATCACAAAACAAAATGGTAGTCAAATTAATATTAATGACAGTTTAACCATCACAGAATTAACCAATCTTGTCTTTACTCCTGTAGCAGATAGCAGTGGTAATGCAGGTAGTTTTGTTTATACTGTAACAGATGGGAAAGGTGGGGAAGATATTCAAGAGTATAAATTAAATGTTCTCGACCCAAATCGTTTACCCAGTATCTCTTCTAACCCTGGTGGGAATGCAACTGTAGGACAAAATTATACTTACCAAATTATTGCCGATAATCCTGATTTAGATGGTTTAAGTTTCCAATTAAATCAAGCACCCCAGGGAATGACAATTTCCCCTGATGGTTTAATTCAGTGGACACCACAAGCAAATCAAATCGGCGCTCAACAAGTAAAATTATTAGTTAAAGATGACCGGGGTGGTGAGATCGAACAGGTATTTACGATTTTGACCCAAGGTACACCAGCAAATCCTCAACCATCGGGTAATTATGCACCTGTAATTACTAGTAAACCCATTACCGCAACAACTCGCCAACAGTATAGCTATGATGTGGATGCGATCGACCCAGATGGGGATGTGTTGAAATATTCGCTGGTTGCTGCACCCCAAGGGATGACAATTGACGAAAATACTGGCTTGATTTCTTGGAATCCTGGTACGCAAACAGCAGGGAACTATAACATTAATTTACGGGTTGAAGATGGTAAAGGTGGCTTTGATAATCAAGCATTTTCCCTCGCACTATCCAATACAGTTCCTGGGGGAATTAGTGGAGTTGTTTGGGATGACTTGAATGGTAATGGGGTCAGAGATACCAGCTTTGCTCAAGGTGCGAATCCGGATATTGTATTTGTAATTGATGCTTCTGTAAGTGCAAACTTTACTTTCCAAGGAACACCTATTGGAAACCAGAGATCTACCACTATTCTAGAGGCTGAAAAAGCTGGTCTTAAGACTCTGAATCAACAGTTGATTAGCCAAGGATTTGGAAAGACAGCAAGAGTTGGAATAATTACTTTTTCAAAAAGTGCAACCTCAATTGATATGAATCCTTCGATTAGTGGAACGCAGCTTATCACTAATCCCATTGCAGATAACGACAATAGTGGTATTTTAGATTTTGAACAGGTTTTGAGTAACGTTTTTGCATCTGCCGGCACTAATTTTGAAGCTGCACTGCAACAGGCTGAAAACGTTTTTAAAACTATAGGTACAACCCCAGGTAATGGTACTCTTGTATTTTTATCTGACGGTGATAGTGGATTAGGAAGTTCTATAACAGATGAGGTTAATAACCTCAAAGCATTAGGTATTCAACTATATGCTTTTGGTGTTGGAGATGGATCAAAATTAAATGATGGAGATAGGCTTGATGATGATTTAATTACGATTGACCCTAATGCTAAAATTTTCAAAAGTACCGATGAATTATTGGATACTTTTAATAATTTAGATGGTGGTCAAAATATCACGGAACCTACTTTGGCAGGAGTAAAAGTTTATTTAGACTTAAATAATAATGGAGTTTTTGACCCTGATGAACCTAGTCAGTTAACCAATACTCAAAACAGCAAAATCCAAACAAATTCCATCACAGTTGCAGCGACAGATGCGATTTTTCTCGCAGGTCGAAATGATATTACAATCCCACCTTTAGGTAGTAACGACCCATCTTTCCCACTTAGACGAAGCCGAACTGTTAGTTCTGGCTCAATTCCGGAAACATTTCCACAATCAATCACTGTTAAAAATAATGAAATATTTACATTTGAAGCAAGTGGTAGTGTCGATTTTTCTAATGGTTTTAGTCCATTTAGTCCCGACGGAAATAGTCTGAAAAATACTGTTGCTGGATTAGACGGAATTAGTGCTTACAATGGTAGGCTGGGATCACTTGTTGGTGTGTTTTTAAATGATGAAAACCCTGCTAATAAAACTCCTCTCGCAGCATTAAACTTCCGAACTGGCACCGAAGATTTTACATTTTTGACACCAAGTATTGGGCAGGTTTTCTTTATTGGTGATGGTCGTAATAGTGCTGGTCAAGTCCAACAATTTGTAGGATCGCAAGGAGCCACACGCTTATTTGTAGGAGTAGCTGATGGTTCCAGTTTTAGTCCCGGTAACTATGAAGATAATACTGGTTCCTATCAAGTAACTATTAAAAGCGATCGCCTTGGTAACGATGAGAATTATAGTTTTACTGGCTTGCTTCCAGGAACTTACACATTACGTCAAGTCGTACCCAATGGTTACGCACAAACTTTCCCAACTAGCACAACAGGTAATCTTGGTTCCTACACAGTTAATTTAGCTGCTGGTGACAAAGTTGAAAATCTTAACTTTGGTAATCAAAATACTACCAGACCTAATCGACTACCAAACTTTATTACCGCACCACCAAGCAACGGTCAAACTGGTCAATTATTGCGCTACGAAGCTAGTGCTACAGACCCTGATGGAGACGTTCTCACCTACAAATTGCTAACAAAACCAACAGGTATGGCGATTGACTCCGAACGTGGTACATTAGTTTGGCAACCTTCTGCTGACCAATTAGGCAATTTTAATGTAGCTTTGCAAGTAGAGGATGGTAAAGGAGGTTCAGCTACCCAAACCTTCCAAATTAATGTTGGTGATGGGGTAGATAGGGAATTGCCTACGGTACAATTTGGCTTTAGCAGCAACGTGGTCAATATTGGCGAAAGCGTCACCTTCAATGTATCTGGTACAGATAATAATGGTATCGCCAATATTGCACTGACTATCGATGGAAATCCCGTCACTCTCAATGCAGGTTCTGCGTCAGTCCAGTTAAACAAAGCTGGTGTATTCCAAGTAGTGGCAACTGCAACCGATACCGCAGGAAATGTAGTTAAAAAAGATTTATCTCTCCGCGTACTTGACCCCAATGACACCACTGCACCGACAGTTGAAATAATCAGCCCTCAAACCAATAAAACTATTACCAACCTCACAGATATTGTTGGTAGCGTTAGCGATGATAATCTGGAATTTTACCGCGTAGATTACGCACCTTTAGACCTAGTTAATATTAATAATCTGGCTGCTACTGACCCAGATTTTGTGACTATCTCTGAAGGTAAAACTAATGTTAATAAGACGATAATCGGTCAATTTGACCCCACTACCCTATTCAATGGTAACTACGTACTGCGAGTCACTGCACAAGATTTTAGCGGTAATATTAGCTCACGCGGAGTTTTTCTGGGTGTTTCTGGTGACAACAAAGTTGGTAATTTCCGACTCGAATTAACAGATTTATCGATTCCATTAGCAGGAATTCCCATTCAAATTAACCGAGTTTACGACACACTCCAAAGTAGTTTTTCTGGTGATTTTGGCTTTGGTTGGAGTTTGGGAGTTAAAGATGCCAAAATTCAAGAATCAGTACCATTAACGGATGCCGAAAAACAAGGTGTACCATCACTATTTGGCGCAAATCCCTTCACTACTGGCACAAAAGTCTATTTAACAAACCCCGAAGGTCGTCGTGTTGGTTTCACCTTTGACCCCTTTATTGCTGGTGGTAGTTTGTTGGGTGAATTTTGGAAACCTCGCTTTGTTGCTGACCCTGGAGTTTACGACAAGTTAGAAGTAGACGATATTAACCTCCAACAAAGGTCAGATGGTAGCTTTGGTTTGTTCTTTATTCCCTTTGCTTATAACCCTTCGGAATATAAACTCACGACCAAAGAGGGTACGACTTACGAGTATGACCAATTTAAAGGTCTGCAAGAAGTTAAAGACCGTAACAATAATACTTTAACTTTCCGGGATAACGGTATTTTAAGTTCTACGGGTACTTCGGTTGAATTTTTACGGGATTCTCAAGGACGAATTACCGAAATAATTGATCCTGATGGTAAATCTGTTAAGTATAGTTATGATAGTAAAGGCAATTTGGTGGCGGTAAATGACCGGACTAACAACAAGACAGAGTTAGTTTATAATAAACCCAATCGTCAACACTTATTAACAGAAATTATTGATCCTTTAGGCAGAAAAGCCACTCGTACTGAATACGATGAAAATGGACAAATTAGCAAAATTATTGATGCTAATGGTAATGAATTAGAAATTAACTTTGATGCGGCTGCTTCTAGTCAAACTATCAAAGATCCTTTCGGTAATAATATTACTCGTATTTTCGATAATCAAGGTAATGTGATTCAAGAAGTTGACCAATTGGGAGGTATTACTTTAAGAACTTATGACGCGAATAATAATCTTCTGAGCCAAAAAGACCCATTGGGTAATACATCAACTTATACCTATGACAGCAGGGGTAATCTACTCACAGAAACCAATGGGTTAACTCAAACTACAACTTACACCTATAACGACCTCAACAAAGTTGTGACGGTGACTGACCCCCTTGGTAACACAACCAAAAATACTTACGACAGCCAAGGTAATCTTGTTACCCAAAGGGATGCAGCAGGAAATATTACTACTTATGCTTACGACGCTAGGGGGAATGTTACAACTGTCACCAGTCCTCAAAACCAAACAACCAAGTATGAATATGATAGCCAAGGTCGCATAATAGGTATCATTGATGCACTCAACCAGAAAACTGGGATGACCTACGATGGTAATGGGAACTTGTTGAACATTACTACACCTTTGGGTAACACTACTCGCTTTACTTATGATGCGGAAGGTCGTCCCATTAGTGTTACAGATGCTTTAGGTAATGTTAGCCGACTTGAGTACAATGCTCTAGGCGATCGCACTGCTACAATTGACGCTTTAGGTCGTCGCAGAGAATTTAGCTATGACACCCAAGGACAGTTAACCCAAAATCGCTACCCTGACGGTACAACCGAGCGATTTACTTACGATGCTAACGGACGAAGGACAAGTTATACAGATAGGGGTGGACGAACAACTATCTTTGTTTATGATGCGCTGGGTCGTTTAATTGAAACCATTACTCCTGACAGTAC